>PWNZ01000102.1 GCA_003564135.1 Candidatus Cloacimonadota bacterium | reverse complement strand
GTTTACTATGTTTAAAATTTCTCCCGCAGATTTCTCAGATTCCGCAGATTAATGGAACGCTGACTTCAGTCGGTTGGCACGCCGGCTTCAGCCGGTAATTTAATCATCCCCTCGGGTGTCTTCATTCTTCATTCTTCATTCTTCATTGACGAAGTCATGGACGTTTACTATGTTTAAATTTCAATTTCAGCCACCGAGAACACCGAAAAAAGCACCGAATAATGGCCTTCACAGCTGACTCTCATCTCTTTCGTTAATGTTATAATCATTAGCTCGGGTGTCTTCATTTTTCATTCTTCGTTCTTCATTCTCGCAGTCATGGACGTTTACTATGTTTAAAATTGATTTACCAGTTATCAGTAATTCCGGAACGCTGACTTTCAGTCGGCTGGTACGTCGGCTTTAGCCGGCAATTTTTAATCATTCCCTTGGGTGTATTCGATAAAATTATACATCGTACATTGTAAATTATACATTATTTTCACTGTCATGGACGTTTACTATGTTTAAAATTGATTTACCAGTTATCAGTTACCAGTAATTCCGGAACGCTGACTTTCAGTCGGCTGGCACGCTGGCTTCAGCCGGCAATTTTTAATCATTCCCTTGGGTGTCATCATATTGGTTCTTGGTTCTTCATTCGCAAAGTCATGGACGTTTATTATAAGTTAATAATGTCAGCGACAACCATTAAAAGTTAGCCCTTAAACCAATCCTATGGCTATTACCTAAAACATTAGTTACTAAAGCATAATCTAAATGTAAATCAAAAAAACTAACCGACATACCGGTAGAAAAACTCTCTTCGTTGTAACCTAACCTGAAAGCAACCATCTCATCATAAGTAAACTCTGCACCAAACCTTTGAGCTTGGCCATAGGTTTGGTACTGGGTATCAGTTGCCACTAGCAAAGTCGATTTGAGTGTTGGTAAGTATTGAAGGTAAGAAAAACCTAAGTCAGTATTCATCACTACTTCATCTGAGTGTCTCGATACAGTATCCCAGCTAATTGACGTATTACCAATGTCTTTAAAGTTCAATCCTATTGCCAATTCACCTAACCACCTCACATCGAACCACTCTGACAAATAGTTTCTCTGTAAAATCGATAAGTCAAAACCGGTACCGGTGCCGGTATAATCTTGTATTGTTCTCCTAATGTACTTTACGTTGCCTCCGAAGTGCACATCAATAGGTAGCTCGAAGAAAACCCACCCCAAATTCAGGTCATATCTAATATGCCTTGAAAAGGCAAACTGTACTAAGTCATCTGTGGCCGTAAAGGTGTCGTCGGGTTTACCGGTAAGTTGCAGATCAGGAAAGGTGACTCTTTGATCGATTGTTGTTCCGATTAGATGCTTTTCGTCAAATACAGGCACCTCGGGTATTGACAGTCTCGTCCAATTAACTCCGATGGTTACATCATTGGGTAACGGCTGGCAGTAAGTCAAATGATCGTAGTAAGCAAGGCCCTCATATAGGAATGACCTCATTAAACCAACCTCAATTCTTTTCAGTTGGGATATTCCTGCTGCATTCCAATAAATCGCAGATCCATCATCAGCTACAGCTGTAAAGGCTTTACCTAAGCCTAATGCTCTTACTCCGGAACCGATCTGCATAAAATCACCGGCATATCTGCCTGCATTCAAAGACATTGTTGAGACTGCTATTAATGCTGCCAAAACAATTTTTATCAATTTATATTTCATAATATAATTTAATCTCCTTGTTATACTTCGTTAGTTATCTAGCTATTGCCATTTTTTGGATCATTTCAACTGTTTTACCATCTCTTTTGGCGGTAATCTTATAAAAATAAACTCCATTAGCCAATAATTCACCCCGATCATCTCTGCCGTCCCAAGCATATACAGTTCTGGGATATTCATGGTATCCCACACCGGTAGGCAGATTATCTAGTGTTTTAACCAGCCTGCCACTGACGGTATAGACTTTTATTTTCACATCATCAGCATCATCGGTCAGCACATAAGTGAATCTGGTTCTATTGGCATTTATCGGATCTAAGCTATTAGTAACTACCGGGTTGGGATAATTGGCCAAATTGATTACATCAAAATCGGTGCTGACTGTAAAGTTGATCGAGTGTTCTCGAAAATTGCCGTTAACATCACTACATGAAACGAATAATGAATAGTCTCCTGCATCTAAATTAAGCTGGTATTTTATGGGAACAGAAGTTAAGTTTTCCGGATTTGCAGCAATCGTATAATCTTCTTCAGAAACACGGCGGTCATTTAGAAACAGCAATATCTCTCTATCAAAGATATCAATCCCATTTTCGTCAGCTAACATTAGCGATATTACACCTGTCCCGGACACATATCCACCAAAAGTAAACTCTTGATCTTGAACATTAGCAGTTATTACCGGGCTGGTTAAATCCGTATTATGAAGTATGGTATACGTTGCCAGACGATCAATATCTTGAAATACTAAATTATTAGCTGCGTCAATATTACCACCTTGATTTATCCACTTGGAGAACTCACCTTCCCACCTAAAAACCGAAAATATTTTCTGACCTTGCCAGTTTTGGACAATATCGTGATCACCATTGTAATTGAATGTAACTCTTAGCCGGTTATTACCGGGTAACAGACCCATTGTATCCTGCAAAGCCGATCGGTTGAAAGTGCCGATTTGGTAAACTGTTGAAAGTTCATCATTCTTTAATGGTATAGCATGGGCATCAGGTTGATGTAACGGTTGCAGGTAGGGCTTGCTTCTTATATATAAAACCTGTTCCTCACTAAACGTATTGGCCGGAACTTCGACACGCAGGTTTTCGTCTAGGCTGTAGACTGTCGTATCGGCAGCCCCTACCTTAAACATATTCAGGGTATAAAGATCAGTTGTATGCATATTCCGCATTCGCGAATGTTCGGCAAAACTGTTGTCTTCGTTGATGAACCCTCTAAATCGCAATATACCTCTGATCGGCTCAATAGGGACATATATCCATTTTTCCTTTAATGGAGCTATGGAATCTACTAAGTTTTCACCAATGAGCCTGTTTTGTCCATCGATCCGTTCGTAAAGGTTAAACGTTGTAGGTGGTGACTCTATATCACCACGATTTCTGATCAAGGCTTTAACTGCCGGTCGATTATCTAATTCACTGAGTTCAACATTGTAAACTTGGAGATCGGGAGCTACAACTCTGAAATTAAATGATTCGGAAATAAACTCCTCGTCCTGATTATTTGTTATATAAATCTGATAATTAACACCACCTGCTAATCCGGGACTTGCCGGTGGAAAAGGCGTTTCGGTTCGGTAGATATCATTTTCCTGATCATAAACCATAGACCTTGAATGAGCACCGATAACACATGCAGCAGAACGAATTCCCTGTTCATCAAAAAGACGCGCATATACATGAATAGAATCTACTGCTGTAGGTCTTTCAGGCTCGATACGATTATCGGAAACAGCTGATTGGCCTACAGTAAACCTCGTTCTTCCTATAACTTGCCCTTGGCTACCATAACCATAAATAGCAACTATCCTTTGATAGTTACTATTGCCTCTTGTTTCGGGCACAACAAAATCAACCTCGAATCTTCCATTAATAACCGGAATATCGAAAGGTGTGTGGTCTCTGTCACGAACTTCAAAATCATCCTTGATAATAAACTTTGCCATTTCAATATCCTGACCTAAGTCTGCACTTATTGTCAGCGTGTCACCTTCGGTAAGATTATAACTGCTCAGCTCAACTTCAACCCTTCTATCGGGCAAGTCGAACTGCAAGAGCGGATCACCAAATAAGACGGCTGATTGAGTTAAGGCCTTTCGTGCAAAATAATTGCCAATGGTACTATAACTTTTTGCTTTTGTAAAAGAAGCTATATCGCCAAAGCGCATACCTTCTCTATAAAAAATAGCTTCGTTTAAGTGATACCCAACCTCTTCGTCTTGGTCCAAGTATCCCAATCCGGTAAAACCGAAATGGGCTATAGCACCACGTCCTTCTCTGAGCACCATGTTTTCGCCGATACTGCCTATACCAGGCCTCGAAAAGTCTGCCGGATAACAAGATAGACTGTTGACAAAGGGGTAGTTGTCGTTATTTAGAGTAGCTATGTCGTTGTTATTGAGCAGATTATAGTCCGCCCATATCCTACCACCACCGTGACCCATAAACTGGATAAAAACGGCACCTTCGTTCCAGGAGTCCCTAAGCCTGAATGTACCTCCACGATACTCGCTGGGGAAATCATCTCCAACCGCTGAATATACTCTTCTGACATCAAAATCCTCTGGAATCCACCGGTTTCTGATATTTTCGTTCTGACGGACGAAAACCGTTTCATCTCCAACTTGACCACCGGCAACAAGCGTGACTTTACTTTGCCAATGATCATGATAATTCGGATTATCCAGATAGTGACGCCCCTTCTCAGCAACTGCTAAAACCTGTTCCTCTTCCCAAGCCGTTATACGCGCAATATTAAAATCGGGAACAATATCATCACCAACTATACAGGCAAACCAGTTATCACTTGGAGTAGCACCCAGCTTTTCAGTCCAGACATTCTTAAATGGTATATGGTTGATATGCCGGTGTGAACTGAAATCTCTTTCGTCCATTATTCCCTTTCCTAACAGAAGAACATCTGTCATTGGCAAGTCCCAATTATTATATGCATAGCTGAAAAAATCACGCATAGCATAAGCAGAGCGGACACCGTAATTGAATTCATCAAATATATTCTGAATATCAACGACTTTAACTTCCACACCTCTGCTTTCCCAGATATCCTTCATCATCAAAGTCCCTTCGGATTCCATAAAGTCGCGGATAGTCACTATTAGGTAATCTGCTCTGTTAGTCGGGTTCTTTAAGTCGGACGGCTTTCTTGGGTGGATAAACTTAGGTGTTTTTTTCTGTTCTCCGGCAACTGCGATATATTGCACATCGTGATTGATAACATTGTCTTGAAATGTCAATGTATACGGTGCTGCTCCAGTCTCTGAAAAAGGCTCAACTTGTAAGTTCTCTATAACCGAGCTGTTCTTTTTGTATACATATAAATCATTATTCGAGAAATTTTCTAAATGAAATTGATATAAGCCTAAAGGGCGATGAGGAGGTTTTCCAAACTCCAGATAATCTGTATCAGTCTTATATTCACGCCAGTAAGTGATATCAAAATAGTCTAACATTACAGCTTCCAAATCACCTGCTTCGGTGTCACCGGGCAGGTCTATGTATAGATAGTTTGTCCCATGGTCAAGATACTGATTAGATAAGAATTCCCGGTTGGTGAACATCTGCTCTCTCTGACCAAACCACTTATTAGCCTCTATAAAGGCTGCATTAATCCTCACTCTGGCATGGTGGTCGGGAAATTCGGCATCTGTTTTATCTGTCGAACCTACTATAGAGACATTAGCAGAAAACCCTCGCATAAATATATCGTGCGGATACTGTAGCTCAAAAGATGTCACACTGAGATCGGGAGCTCTGATGTTTTTCCAAAACCATATATCTTCCCGCTCTTTATAATCCCGTTCCCCATCACGATAATAATCTGCCCACATACTTAAGAGACTTCTCGTATTCTGTTGCTCAAAATGTACCGTCTGTTCGAAAGATAATGGCTGGATAAAGTTACGCGGATTGGTCTCTTTTATACCCCCGCTTTCGACGGCCATTCTGGCACCCCAGCTCTCAGAAAGCCTCAATGTATAAACATTCTCAGCAGTAAAGGCATCGGAATAGCCCTCTCCACCGTAGTTTTTATCGCCGTAAAATTCAAAGTAGTCCCCCCGGTTAAAGGTACCGGTCCGCTCTCCTTGAAAGTGGATCGGGGTAACTCCATATTGACTGCTGAGTTCCAGAAAACGAGGGTCAATGCTGCCTAAGTCAAAGTCTACTTCATATCCCCTTTCAATTTGCCAGTAATCGATCTTTTCCTTAAGATCATCGTAAGTTACTTTATAGATCCCCGGCTCGTCGACCACTAATTGGATTTCAGAAACTGCATCCGATCTAACAGATGGTGTATACTCGTTATTTTTTGCTCTTGGTTTCCGCCAATGCTGCGATACATCGTTATTTATAAAGAATAAATCCCCTGTACGATCTATATAGGATCTTCCGGTGTGTGCACTTCTAACTCTCGTCTTATCTCCGCGAATCCGGATCGTTATTATAGCCCGTTCGACAACTACCAATTCCCGAGAACCTCCCCTATATTGAAAAGGATTAAACCGGAATGAAGCAAATTTCCTGTCTCCGGCAAAGGCAGTAACGCCTTCTTCAAGCATATTTAAAGGATATCTTTGCCTGTTACTATAGGCAGACCGACTCATTTCGAAAACTTGTTCGGTTCTAATGTCACCGGGATAAATATCTTCTAATTCACTATTTTTTACTTGAGACCTTGTGTTGGGAACGATTAATAAGTCGGTTACTGTCCGTTCTTCAACCTCGCTAACATGCAACTCTATCCGCCCATCAGCGGGAATACCAATATTCTCACTGAAGAATGGGAGTCTCGGATAACCGGCTTCAGCGTGGAAATAACTAATCTGCGCTCCGGTAATAATGTCAAATAACTGCTCTTCATATTCGACTGTTTCGATAGAATAGTCAGGCACATTCCATTCAATTACAATCTGATCTTCATTGGATGAGAGGACGGTAAAATAGTCAGACTGGTAGTTAACTCTACCCCCGGCAGAAAGCAGAGTAGGGATAATGGAGATTAGTATTAAAACCCAACCTATCCTACTATTCATTGTCGAGGCTGAACAATCATTCGCTTCTGGAAACAAGCATTTACAAGATTTTTTTATATATCTGATTAAGCTCATCTAGTGGTACTCCTTATCACCTCCGGGTATAAAAAATAGCCGATTATGTCAATAAAAAAGTACCGATCAGATTACAGGTATAAATTGAAATAAGGTGTAAAACAAAATCATAAAATATATGGGAGTAGAAGGGCTGAATTTATTTTTGAAATCTACTGTCATCCATTCTCAACACTCAACTCTACACCCTTTGCCTTGGTGTACAAAAAATGGCTCAGAAGTTATCCTTTCTCTGTACAACGGACGGCTCGGTCGTTAAAAGTAACAGCCCGTCGGCTGTTGTACAATAAAAACAGATCTGTTTCTTACTTCACGGGCCGAGACCCTTCAGAAAAGAGAGCCTATAATAAGGCAGATATATTTGAAGCTGTGGAAATAAACGCTCTTATAATCACGAATAATACACTCAGAAATGCGTCACTGTTGAAAAAATGAAACAATACAAAAAGCAGCTCGGAAAAGGCTCGAACATCCTCCTAAACCAGTCCCAGAAAGGCTTATTCTACCCCCACCAATGGTGTAACAGGGGATATAGTATAGGGATAAGTAGTTAGTTTTAGATTATCAGGCTGACTTGTAATGCTATTTGGCATTAATGCCGATATCTTTGCGGTAGGTCTGTCCTTTGAAGCTTAATTTTTTGATATTAGCATACGCTTTTTTGAGAGCGTCAGGCATTTTTTCAGCTAAAGCTGTAACAGAAAGCACCCTTCCACCTGCTGTCTCCAACCCATCATCGTTATCTCTTACACCGGCATAATAGACAGAGACCTCCGGATCATTGAATATATCCTCATTGATTTCTATTGGTAAACCTTTTTCATATTTACCGGGATAGCCCTGTGATGCTAAAACTATGTTTGCAGCATACTTATTTTTCCATTTTAGTTTCAGATCATCGACACTGTTATTATTAATCGCTTCACAAATCTCTATTATATCGTTGTCTAATAGGGGTAGAATCACTTGTGCTTCGGGATCACCCAATCGACAGTTAAACTCTAGGACTTTAGGCCCCTGATCAGTAAAAATAAGACCGGCATAGAGAAAACCTTTATAAGATATATGCTCATTAGCAAGCGCCTTAAATAAAGGGTCAAAAACCGTTTTCTCAATTGTTTGCAGATGAGGTTCTGCTTTGGCTACCGGGGCAACTGCCCCCATACCGCCGGTGTTAGGGCCTTTATCGTTTTCTAAAAGTTTTTTATAGTCTTGTGAAACAATAGTAGATTTGTAGTTATGTCCATCAGTGACAGCAAAAATTGACCCTTCCCATCCGGTAAGAAATTCTTCGATAATTATTTTATCCCCGGCGTTTCCGAACTGGCTTTTTTCCATGATTTTTTCTACGCTTTCAAGCGCTTGATTATAATCATTAGCAATGACAACGCCTTTTCCGGCGGCTAAACCATCAGCTTTAATCACTACAGGAAAAGCTACCTGCTGGAGGTATTCTTTCGCTTGAGCGGATTGATCAAACTGTTGAAAATCAGCTGTAGGTATGCCATATTTTTTCATCAGTTTCTTAGCGTAGATTTTGCTTGCCTCTAAACGAGCACCCTCTTTTTTCGGGCCTATCACGCTAACTTTCAGATTCTCCAGTTCATCGGCTAAACCGTCGGCGAGAGATTGTTCGGGTCCTACAAAAACTATTTCTATTTTATTGTCGCTGACGAAACTGCATATCTCGGGGATAGTGGTTTTGTCTATCAATGTAACCGGTATTTGCTTATCCGAATAGTAGTCCTCATAACCTAAAAGCATACCGGGATTACCGGGAGCTACATAGACCTCATCAACTCGGCTACTTTTGAGGAAAGAAGAAACTATTGCATGCTCACGGCCACCGCTTCCAATTATCAATACTTTGTACATGGCTATTTTTGTTTATTAATCCTTATCGCTTCAACCGGACAAACTTCGACACATTTGCCGCAACCGACGCATGATTCATTAATGGTTAGTTGGTCACCTTTCTCGACAATTGCCGATACCGGGCAAATATCTACACATTCGTAGCATAGTACACATTCGGATGTAATGATGTATTGCATAATTAGACAGCCATTAGCTCCTTCTCTTTATTAGCAGTGGCATCATTTATAGCATCAATCCATTTGTCGGTTAATTTCTGGATATCATCTTTCTGCAGTTTCCGGGATTCATCTTCCGAGAGCTCGCCATCTTTTTCAAGCTTCTTGACTTCATCATTTGCTTCTCGTCTAATATTCCGGATTACCACCTTTGCTTCTTCAGCGATTCTCTTTAGTTGCTTTACAACTTCTTTTCTCTTATCTTCAGTTAAAGCTTGAAAGGGAAGCCTGATGACTGTCCCATCATTCTCAGGTGTAATCCCTAAATTAGCTGCTAAAACAGCTTTACTGATATCGGCTAAAGTGGTCTTATCGTATGGTTGAATTACTATCAGTCGCGGCTCTGGTGCATTTATACTGCAAAGCTGCTTGATAGGCGTAGGCTCGCCATAGTAATTTATCTTGATATCGTCTAAAATTGAAACACTTGCCCTACCGGTTCTCAGCTTAAAGAAATTTCGGGAAAGTGAGTCAAAAGCTTTTTTCATCTTATCTTCGGTTTTAGTTAATATTTCCTGCATGGTTACCTCTCATTGATAATAAATTAAAGGTTAGGTGTTTTGACATTTCTTTATTGCTCGATATGCAAAGGCTAGCAAATAGCTATCTCCTGTGAAAAGTGAAGTTGATAAGCTTTGATCAAACATCGCTAACAATGGTTCCTTCATCATCACCTGTAATCGCTCTAAGGATATTACCTGCTTTATTGAGATTGAAAACTTTTATGGGTAAACGATTCTCTTGTGCCAATGAAAATGCAGTGAGATCCATAACTTTTAGCCTATTTCGCAATGCTTCTTCATAACTTAAAGCCTTATAAAATTCTGCATTGTTATCAATCATAGGATCCGAGCTATAAACACCATCTACTTTCGTTCCTTTCATAACCATATCGGCCTTCAATTCTATCGCTCTAAGAACGGCAGCTGTATCGGTTGTAAAGTAAGGATTACCTGTCCCACAGGCTAAGAAACATATCTTTCCATCTGCTAACGACTTTTTCACGTTAGCAACTGTGTAGAAAGGAGTAACTTTATCTACTTGTAGCGAGGTGAACACTTCCGTGGGGCTACCTTTGGTATTGATGTAATTACTCATAACCAATGAATTCTGAAGAGTTGCTAACATACCTATATTATCGCCGGTGACCCTATCCAGACCGTCATCTTCACCAATGCTACCACGAAATATGTTACCCCCGCCTAAGACTAAGGCTATGGATATACCTTCTTTAGATACCGAAATTATATCATCGCAAATATCACTAATTACATCTCCATCAAACCCAAAACCTTTTTTGCCGGCCAAAAACTCACCGCTTATCTTCAAGACAACTAATTTGGGTAGATTGTCAGTTTTAGAAGGTATATCATCAACCATCTATTTCCTCAAAATTTGTTTAATCCGGTTTATATTTTAGTCAACTTCAAAGCAGCATTAGCTAAAAATGTAGTTAGCTATTCTCCCAGTTCATAACGAACAAAGCGGCTGATTTGGATATTCTCACCCATCTTAGCTACAGCTTCATTGAGCATATCTTCAACAGTTTTCTCAGGGTCACGAACATAGTCTTGATTGAGCAAACAGTTCTGTTTAATAAATTTCTTAATTTGTCCTTCAGCTATCTTCTGGGCAATGTTTTCCGGCTTTTTATCATTGATAGCCTTATTGTAATAAATATCTTTTTCGGCTTTTATGAGCTTCTCGTCTAAATCTTGTTCGGATACTGCCATCGGCGAAGAAGCGGCAATATGCATAGCAATATTTTTACATAGCTCCTCGAAGTCATCAGTTCTGGCTACAAAGTCGGTTTCGCAGTTAACTTCAACCATAACACCAATCTTAGAGTTTAAGTGAATATAAGAATATATTCTACCTTCTTTTGTTGCTCTGTCTGATTTGCTTGCAGCTTTAGCAATCCCCTTTTCTCGGAGGTACTTGACTGCTTCTTCTATATTACCATCATTGGCTTTTAACGCTTTTTTACAATCCATCATACCAACACTGGTTTTATCTCTTAATTCTTTGACCATTTTTGCTGTAATTTCCATAATTTCTCCTTATTTTTCGCTTAAAATCCCGTGGTCATATATCTATTTTCCCGGTTCGGCTTTTTCTTTGGTCTGATCAGCCGTAGCTTGTTCTTTTTTTTCAGCACCTACATCGGAAGCACCTTCCATCATAATCTGCTTCCCTTCAATCACTGCGTCTGCTAAAACATCTGTTAACAAATGGATAGCTCGGATAGCGTCATCATTGGCCGGGATAACATGATCAATTAAATCGGGATCACAATTAGTATCAACCATACCTATTATGGGTACCCCTTTTATTCGTGCTTCTTTTACAGCAATTTCTTCATGCTCGGTATCAATAATAACGACAGCACCGGGTAAAGTGTCCATGTCTCTGATACCACCTAATGCGTTGAGGATCTTATCATACCTTCTTTTCATCCTGGTTGCTTCTAACTTTGTGAAGCTATTAATTGTTCCTTCCTCAACCAACTGGTCATAATAATCTAACTTACTGATACTCTGTCTGATTGTCTTCATGTTAGTTAACATTCCGCCATACCAACGGTTGCTTACGTAAAAGGCATCACATTTGCTTGCAGCGGCTTCGATGGCATCTTTCGCCTGTTTCTTAGTTCCAACAAAAAGAACGTTTTTACCCCTAGAGGTGACCTCTTTTATGAACATATAAGCTTCATTGATGGCATCGACAGTTTGCTTAAGATCAATTATGTGAATTCCATTTCTTTTGATGAAGATATATTTCTTCATCTTAGGATTCCATTTATAGGTTTGGTGTCCAAAATGCACACCCGCCTCTAATAATTGTTTCATTAAAATAACTGACATTTTCTCTCCTTTAGATTACGGTTATTTGGTTTGTGGTGTTGATACGTAACGGTTAACACGTAATCCCGAAAACCGACTCATAAATATCTCAATCTATAAGTCAAGATACCGGGACACCGTAATGAAGATCCGATACGTTTATTTTTGTATAAGCCCGCACGAACTGTCCCGCTCCAATATAACAGGTAAAGTTCGCTGTAGGTATTAACGTTTAGAGAATTGGAATCTCTTCCTCGCTTTTGGTTGACCACTTTTCTTTCGCTCAACCATACGAGGATCTCTGGTGAGAAGACCGAACTTCTTTAGCTCTGAGCGTAATGACTCATCATATATCAACAATGCTCTGGCTATACCGTGCCTGATTGCACCTGCTTGACCAGATAATCCACCACCCTTAACATTAACTGAAAGGTCAATTTTTTCTGACAAATCAGCTATCTCAAAAGGTTGCTCAACGATCATTTCTAAGACCTCACGATTAAGATATTTCTTTATCTGGGTCTTATTGATTATCCTTTTCCCGGTGCCGGGAGTGAGTCTTACTCGAGCTACAGAAGTCTTTCTTCTGCCTATAGCATCAAAATACTGCATTAAGTATTCCTCCGTTTATTATCGTGAAGATTCATTAATAATTTTGGTCAGGCTAATGGTGCCGGTTTCTGTGCTTGATGTGGGTGTTCCGGCCCACAATATACCTTCATCTTTAATAAAAGCTTCTTTCCTAAAGTGTTCTTAGGAAGCATACCTTTGACTGCATGAATAATAATCTCTTCGGGTTTATCTTGTTTCATGCGTTCAAATGATATTTCGCGTAGTCCCCCCGGATAACCGCTATATCTCTTATAGGTCTTTTGCAGCTCTTTATTACCGGTAAGTTTAACTTTATCGGCATTAATGACTACTACAAAGTCACCGGTGTCGAGATGAGGCGTAAAATAAGGCTTATGTTTACCCCTCAATAAGCCGGCTATCTTGGTTGACAGTCTTCCCAAAGTCTGACCTTCAGCATCTATTAATATCCAATCTTGTTTTATCTGGTCTTGCTTTGGAGTTATCGTTCTCATTATGAATACTCCTTACTATTATTTATCATGTCAAAATATTTTTACCCCCATTTCATGTCAAGTACGATTTAGTACAGACAGCATTCCAACAAGGGGATAGAAAACTACGAACTCGATTAAACAATCGTTTCTGGCCGCTAAATTCTCAAACAATACTTCCAATATCGTGCCGGCTAAAACCTTCCCACTGTCTAAATCAAAGAGCTGTCCAAAAATGGACAGCTCTTTATTTATTTTGAAGAGGGTTACTTCATGCTGTGAATCTTAACAGGCACGAATTACCTGTTTGAGATTTAGTACATTCCACCCATTCCTGGAGGCATTCCACCACCACCTGCAGGAGGCATTGGTGGTTCATCTTCTTTAATCTCGGCAATGATGCACTCAGTAGTGATAAACAGTCCGGAAATACTAATTGCATTCTGCACGGCGCTTCTGACAACTTTTGCAGGATCTATGATACCTGCTTTATAGATATCTTCGAACTTGCCGTTATCAGCATTAAAACCATAGTGCTGATCCTTACTATGCTTGAGCTTCTCTACAATTACTGCTCCTTCCTCGCCGGCATTTGAAGCAATTGTGAAAGCAGGTACATGAAGAGCTTTCTTCAACAATGAAGCTGCAACTTGCTCTTCGTGGTTGTTAAACTTGAGACTATCAATAGCTTTAGAAGCATGGATTAAGCAAACTCCACCACCAGTGACAATTCCTTCTTCGACAGCAGCTCTGGTAGCATGCAATGCGTCGTCAACACGAGCTTTCTTCTCTTTCATCTCTGTCTCCGTTGCTGCACCTATCTTTATCACTGCCACGCCTGAGCTGAGTTTAGCTAAACGTTCTTGAAGTTTTTCTTTGTCATAGTCAGAAGAGCTGTTTTCCATTTGGGTTTTGATTTGCTTAATTCTTGCATTGAGATCTTTTTTTGACCCTGCACCTTCTCGCATGATAGTGTTTTCTTTTTCAACGATAACTTTCTTAGCGCTTCCTAAATCGTCGATAGTTACGCTATCTAATTTTCTGCCAACATCTTCAGAGATAACTGTCCCACCAGTAAGAACAGCAATATCTTCCATCATTGCTTTGCGACGGTCACCAAATCCTGGAGACTTAACAGCTACCACGTTGATAGTTCCACGTAACTTGTTCACTACCAATGTAGCTAAAGCTTCGCCTTCGATATCTTCAGCGATAATCAACAATGGCTTTCCAGCTTGGGCTACTTCTTGCAGCAATGGAAGCAAGTCTTTCATGACAGATATCTTTTTATCATAAAGAAGAATATATGGATTTTCCAGTTCGGAAATCATTTTATCGGTATCGGTAGCAAAATAAGGAGAGACATATCCTCTGTCAAACTGCATACCTTCTACCTTTTCCATATAAGTGTTGATTGATTTTGCTTCTTCAACGTTGATAATACCTTCGTTACCAACTGATTCCATAGCTTCCGCTATAAGTTTGCCGATTTCCGGATCGTTGTTAGCCGATATAGTAGCTATTTGCGCAATCTCATCGGAACCGGAAATATCTTTGCTGAACTCTTTAACCTTTCCAACAACAGCAACTGCCGCCTTCTCCAGACCTCTTTTGAGGTACATAGGGTTGACGCCTGCTGTAACATGCTTCAAGCCTTCAGTAATAATAGCTTGAGTTAATAAGGTAGCAGTTGTGGTGCCGTCACCGGCAATGTCGTGGGTTTTTTCGGCAACTTCTTTACAGAGTTGAGCACCCATGTTTTCGAATTCATCTTCTAATTCAATCTCCTTGGCTATAGTAACACCATCATTGGTGATAACCGGAGAACCAAATTTCTTGTCTAAAACAACATTTCTTCCACGTGGCCCTAAGGTCACCTTAACAGCATCTGCCAGCTTGTCAACACCGGCTTTGATAGCACTACGTGACTCGTGTCCGAACTTAATTTGTTTTGCCATGAGTTAATTCCTCCTTAGTATCTTTTCTAATCTAAATTCTTGTTTTTAGCATTTAGGTCTTACGAGTGCTAAAAAGTTCAACCCGCCTTTTCTGTCAATAAAAAAGTTAAATCAAGCTTAGCTCATCAATAGCACAGCCTTCATACCTACCGGCAGTCAAGATCTGACTAATATCAAGATAAAACCATCTGTCTGGTTAACGTTAGAAAGATTAGCAAGTATCAATAGTGATTATTGACAAGTTAGAGATATTAAAAGCTACTCACTATATAGCCCTGATACAGATGTTTTGACCTTCGGGCAGGCCGCTACCCCTCTGCAAAGAAAAAGCTTGATTATATAACGGCAAATAATTAATTGATGAGCAAAAGCTTATGAATGGAATTCCCCGACAGGAGATGTATATGGAGAAGAAAAACGAAGGAAAATTAACCAGGCTTTCAATAGAAGGCTTCAAGAGTATCCGTGAACTGAAAGCTCTTGAGATGAGAAATCTCAATATTCTTATCGGAGCTAACGGTTCAGGGAAAAGCAACTTCATAGATATTTTCCGATTCTTGCGGGCAATAGTAAACCAGAATTTCGCAGAATACGTGAATTGCTACGGCACAGCCGATAAGTTCCTTTTCAACGGGGCTAAGCAAACTATGAACATCAAGGCTCATTTAGCTTTTGACCGGACGGAATACAGAATAGAGACTTGGCGAACTATAGACCATAAGTTTCAAATTCTTAACGAAGAAATAAAATCTAAACAGTATGACTGGCAAATAGTGAGTTCTAACTGTTTTGAAAGCAAACTCAAAGATGTCAAGAATCAGGCTCCGGCTAAAGGTAGTTATGGCGCTACACAAAATCTATATAATGCCATAGCAAATACGCTGATCTATCATTTTCAAGATACGGGTAATAGTGCCGCTTTAAAGGCAGCTTCCGGAGCAACTGATAACCGGAGGCTTAAACAGGATGCTTCAAATATTGCAGCCGTCTTGTTAGCTATGAAAAAGAATCATAATATTGAATACAGGTATCTGGTTAAGATACTGAAGCTTATTGCACCATATTTTGATGATTTCGTCTTAGAACCCCAGAAAAGTGGACAAACCGATGTGGTTAAACTCTTATGGGAACAGAAAGGATCAGACAGTATAATGGAGCCGTTCCAGTTCTCTGACGGAACCCTACGTTTTATCTGCTTGCTAACCGCTATGATGCAGCCAAACCCTCCATCATTAATTATCATTGAAGAACCTGAACTCGGCCTCCATCCTGAAGCAATAAATATAATCTCAGATGTAATGATGACTGTTTCGGAAAAAACGCAGATTATTGCTGCAACCCAGTCCTTGATATTGATTGATTATTTTGACCCGGAAGATATCATTGTGGTTAATAGAGAAGATGGTTCATCTACCTTCAGACGCCTAAAAACAGAGGAGCTTAATATCTGGTTGGAGGAATATACATTAGGACAACTTTGGAGAAAGAATGTTGTTGAGGGAGGCACTCAATATGAAGGGCCTTAGTGTAAATATAATAGTCGAAGGTAAAACCGAAAGAGTTTTTATTGATGATGTTTTAGCTCCATATTTACATAGAAAAAAGATTTTTTTGAAGGCAATAATTATCGGAGAGCCGGATAAAAAAGGAGGAGATGTCACTTTTAAAAGAGCAAAGTACAATATCATAGCGCTTCTCCGGCAGTGGAAAAGTTGCTTTGTCACAACTTTCTTTGACTTTTATGGCATTGATCGTCAATTCCCAGGTTATCTTGAGGTTGAAAAAAAACTAAAAACAGGAATAAGCCTCACCGCTCAGGAAAAGGGAGATATCGTTGAAGGCAGGTTATTAGATGAATTAAGAAAGCACTACGACAACAATCTCAAAAAACGATTTATACCCTATCTACAGGTTCACGAGTTCGAGGCTCTGCTCTTTGGTGACCGTGATATATTAGCCCAAACTATCGAAACTACACCTAAAAAACCGGTATTAAAACCTAGAGACATTTCGAGTATACTTTCACGCTTTCCTAATCCTGAAGAGATTAACGATAATCCTCACACAGCACCCTCAAAACGGCTGTATGGCAGCGAACAAAGAACGGCGAAAAACACAACCAGCAAGGTTGTGTTCGCTCAAGACGTCACTAAAGCTATCGGCATCGACAAGATTAGAGATAGGTGTCCGCATTTCAACCAATGGCTGTGTAAGCTGGAAGGGCTGCAGGAAACATTATATTAGTCCGGACCATCATTGCTTAACAGCGATTATTAGCCAGAAACTAAGGAGTTATTAATGAAAATCATTCATACATCGGATTGGCATTTAGGTCGATCATTGCGTGAAAAAAAGAGATATGAAGAGTTTAGCCGGTTTCTGGACTGGTTATATGATTTGATTGTCTCTGAAGAGGTCGAGGCCCTGTTGGTAGCCGGCGATGTATTTGACAACGGCACACCTCCCAACCAAGCTCAGCAGCTTTACTATCGTTTTATTGCAAGAATTGCCTCTTCTTGCTGTAGAAATGTAATTGTAACAGCGGGCAACCACGACTCTCCGACTTTTCTGGAAGCCCCTAAGGAACTGCTCAAAAACCTTAACGTGCATGTTGTAGGTTCGGCTTCTGATAATCCTGAAGATGAGATAATCCTTCTCAGAGAGCGGGATAACAGTCCGGCAGCAGTTATCTGTGCAGTCCCGTTCCTCCGTGATAAAGATATCAGGACAACTGCTCCAGGTGAAACTATTGAAGAAAAAAACGAGAAAATGATTGCTGGAATAAAAAAACACTATGAAGAAGTCTGTCATATAGCTAAAGAAAAACATGATTCCGGTCTGCCCTTAATTGCCACAGGACACCTATTCACAGCCGGCGGCAAAGTCGAAAAAGATGATGGAGTTCGCGAACTGTATGTCGGTTCATTAGCTCATGTCAGAGGAAGCATTTTTCCCGAAACTATCGATTATTTAGCATTAGGTCACCTCCATATCCCCCAGAAAGTGGCTAATTCCGATACAAGACGCTACTCAGGTTCGCCTATCCCGATCGGGTTCGGCGAAGCAAAGCAGACCAAAAAAGTTATCGTGCTGGATACTAAAGAAAAACCGCTAGTTGTTAAGGAGATTGATATCCCCTCTTTTCAGGCTTTAGAACGAATCTCCGGCGATTTGGCCGATATTATTAAACGGATTGAAGAATTGAAAGCGGAAAAGAAAAATATCTGGTTAGAAATAGAGTACACAGGTAAAGAAATTGTGCCCAATCTGCGAGATATTATCGATGAACAGATCACCAACAGTGAGTTACAATACCTGAATATCCGCAACAGACAGATACTTGACAGATTTCTCAACCGGGCCGGAGAAAACGAAACTCTTGATGATCTTAACGAAATGGAAGTATTCGAAAGGTGCCTGCAGGCTCATGAAGTAACCGAAGAAGAAAAAACAGGCCTCATCGAATGTTATAAACATATATTATATAAGGTAAAGGATGAGAACGGTTCTGATTAGTCCGGTTTAGAAACCTCGCATATAAAAACATCTCAATAAGGATTGACTATGTTAAAAATGTTTTATCAAGCTCCTATAGTGCTCAAAGCTTCCTCCTGTAAAATAAAAAAAGAGATTGGACTGCGTTCCTCGTCGAGCTCGCTACGCTTCGGTTCACGGGGTAAACCCGCTCCGATTCTCTCCAGACCTGCAAGGTCTGAACACACGTTCATTTTATTCATTACCTTGGGTGTCAAGAATAGCAGTCATGGAGGTTTCTTTTGAAGATACTCAATCTTAGGTTCAAAAACCTCAATTCGCTTTACGGTGAATGGAGGATTGATTTCACGGCAGCTGAGTACGTTTCAGCCGGCATCTTTGCCATAACCGGTCCTACGGGAGCGGGTAAGTCAACCATTCTGGACGCCATCTGTTTGGCTCTTTACGGCAAGACACCCCGCCTCCATTCCATTAGCAATACAACTAACGAAATCATGTCCCGTCTTTCGGGAGAGTGTTATGCGGAAGTAATTTTTGAAACGAATGCTCAAACATATTTGGCCTCTTGGTCACAGCATAAAGCTAGAAAAAACGTTGCAGGTAAGCTGCAAGACCCTAAACATGAAATAAGCCGGAGGACTGCTGAAGGTGAATTTGAGCCAATAGAAACAAAATCATCTCAAACAAAGAAAGTTGTTAGTGATATAACCGGTATGGATTTTGATCATTTTACCCGTTCTATGCTCTTAGCTCAGGGCGGTTTTGATGCTTTCCTGAAAGCAGGAGCCACAGACCGTGCTCCGATTCTGGAAAAGATAACCGGAACAGCTATTTACACTAAGATTTCTATAATGGTTTATGAAAAGCACAAAGAGGAAAAAAACGAATTAGAAAAGCTGGAAACAGAAAAAAGTGCTATAAATATCCTGAGCAAAGAAGATGAGGCCGATATTAAACATAACCTCTCCGAAAAAGAACAGAGCAGAGCGGATTTTGCCCGGAAAAATGATCAGCTAACCGAAGCTGTCAACAGGCTCGAAAATATCGAGAACCTCCGTAAAGAAATCAAACAGCTTGAGGATAATCTCGCTGCTATCAGCAAAGAATTAGAAGAGGCGAAGCCAAAACGGCAAAGATTAGAACAGGCCGAGAAAGCGGCAGACCTGGAACCTCTATACACCACTTTGAAAAACTGCCGTCTCCAGCTGCAGCAAAACCGGCTGTCTCTTAAAAATAACCGCAACCTGCTGCCCGAACTCGAAAACTCGCTAACAGCGGCAGAAAAGCAGCTCAAAGAGGCACAAGAGAGCCTTAACAAGCTCAAAGAAGAAAGAAACCGGGAGCTGAAACTCATCAAAAAAGTAAGAGACTTTGATGTCCGTATCTCGGAAAAAGATAAAAGTTATCGTACCGTATTAAAAGAATGCCAAAAATCAAAAAAAGAGCTTAACAAGAAAACAAAAAGCAGAGAAGAATTGTCATCCTCAATATCTGAAACAGAAAAAGAATTAAAGCAGTATGAGGACTACCTTGCCGCCAATAAAATCGACGAGAGATTAGATAACCGTTTCGAGATTATCAAGGATCGGACAGATCAACTGCAGTCAGTCCTCAAAGAGTTATCAAATAAAAAAGAGCACCTCGAAGATGTCCGTTTTGAGGCAAAAAGAGCGACAGTCTATCTTGAGAAGCAGCAGAATCTGTTGGAAAGATTGCAGGAATATGTCGATAAACACGATAAACGGATAAAAGCTCAAAAAGACAAGTATTCGGCACTGTTGGACGGTAAGCTGCTGAAGGAATACCGCTCCGAAAAAGAGCAGCTGCTGCATGAGAAATCTTTCTTGGAAAAAATCGAATCTTTAGAAGATGAACGAAAGAAACTGCAAGACGGCAAGCCTTGCCCTTTATGCGGTTCATCTCAGCACCCCTTCGCTGACGGAAACATCCCTCACATAGATGAAACTGAAGCTAAGATTATCGGGATAAACAAGCTGATAGAGCAAGCAGAACACATAGAAACAAAGATTGAAGAAATAAAACTGGAGCGGGAAAGAGTTAACAGAGAGCTGGTCAGCGTCGATAAAGAAGCTCATTCTGCTGCTGTTAAGAAAGAAGCTGCTATAAAACTGAAAAACACGACTGAAGAAGAGTTTGCAAAGTTCGTCGACAATTTGGAAAAGATTAAAGAGAAATTAGCCACTGTTCTCGAACCGTTCGGTATCTCTGAGCTTGATCCGGACAATCTTCAAGATATCGTTTACTCTCTCGAAAAAAGACGCAAAAGATGGGTGTATGCCAAAGAAAAGCACAGCAGGCTGACCATACAGCATGACCGGCTGGCAGCTGATTTGCAGACAATAGCTACCTTTATTGAATCTTTAGAAAATAACCTCAAAGAGAAAAAGAAATCCTTAGCTGAACAGCAAGAATCACTGGATAAACTGAAAACAGAAAGAAGGCATATCTACGGCAATAAAGACCCCGATGAAGAAGAAATGCGCCTAGAAAAAGAAATCAGCGAGTCAGAAAAAACTCTCGAAAAGGCCAGAACAGAAAAAGAAAAAGCAAATAACCAACTTAATCAGCTGTCGTCCCGGATAAAAGACCTGACCGGAGTGATTGCTGAAAAAGAAGAAGAGTTGCACGAAAAAGCAGACAAGTTCCTCGCAGAATGCCATAAAACCGGTTTTAATGATGAGGATGATTTTACCTCTGGCCGTATGCAGCCTCAGGAAAGAAACAGAATAAAACAAGAGATAAAAGAGCTCGAAGACAAACTGAACAGCGCAAAAACACGTAAAGAAGACCGCGAGGAGAAACTGAAAAAAGAATCCGAAAAAGATACCGGCTCTGCACCTTTAGAAACACTTAAAGCGGAACTGGAAGCTGTCCGCAAAGCTTTCAAACAATTAGATGAAGAGGTTGGCGCTCTCAAGCAGCAACTGAAAGATAACGAGACCCGGAAAAAGTTTTATCAGGAAAAGTTAGCCGAGCTCGAAGACCGGAAACTCGAGTATTATAAATGGAAAGCCCTGAACAGCCTAATTGGCTCTCGTGACGGCAGTACCTTCCGCAAATTCGCTCAGGGGATAACTTTCGAAATTATGGTATCTAATGCTAACAGCCAACTTACTAAGATGAGCGACCGTTATATATTAGTACGTGATAAAGAGAACCCTCTCGAGTTGAACATTGTCGACAGCTATCAGGCAGGCGAAATACGTTCTACAAAAAATCTCTCCGGCGGTGAAAGTTTTCTAGTCAGTCTCTCTTTGGCTCTCGGTTTATCACAGATGGCCGGTAAAAATGTCAGGGTAGATTCACTGTTTTTAGATGAGGGATTCGGCACTTTGGATGAAGAAGCATTGGATACTGCCTTAGAAGCCCTTTCCGGCCTGCATCATGAGGGCAAAATAATCGGCATTATCTCGCACGTTCCGGCCCTCAAGGAGCGCATCACAACCCAGATAAACGTCACGCCCGTTTCCGAAGGAAGAAGCAGGCTCTCAGGGCCGGGATGTGAGTCTGTTTACTATGTTTAAAATTGATTTATCGTGCTCATCAAGTGCTCACAGCATCCCTGCTCTGATTCGTTTCCCAGACATGGAAGGCCTGAACACTGCATTTTTAATCATCACTTTGGGTGTCATCATATTCGTTCTTGGTTCTTCGTTGAGGATGTCATGGACGTTTACTATGTTTAAAATATCTCCCGCAGATTTCTCAGATTCCCCAGATTAATGGAACGCTGACTTTCAGTCGGCTGGTCCGCCGGCTTTAGCCGGTAATTTAATCATCCCCTCGGGTGTCTTCATTTTTCATTCTTCATTCTCGCAGTCATGGACGTTTACTATG
>PWNZ01000002.1 GCA_003564135.1 Candidatus Cloacimonadota bacterium | reverse complement strand
TCCTTGTCTTTGTTTTTGCTAAAAATCATCAAAACAAAGAGTCGAATCTGGCTCAACCTTTTTCTGCATAAGGCTTCACCTATTTTACACCAACCTTTAAGACACTACCAGAAAACGTTTGGTTAAACGCCGGTTGAAGAAGTGTACCTACTGTTTAAATACGACAAACCAATGGTTTTCAAATAGCTGTTGCACTAGGTGGGTTTTTTTATATTCGTGAAAACTTGTATAATCTCGCAGAAATTAGTGTTTCGGTTTACAGGGCTCATTGTTCTGTCCCGTAGTAATTTCGATCCGGCTACGGGGAAAAACACTACTTACCCTTTACTACAAGGGAACCGAATACCTTTATTAAAAGACTTTTCAGTAACTTTTCGGTAGAAAGCTTTTACAACTGCATAAGTCCGACATAAGTTTATTGGGCGGTCTATTGTTTCTGAAAGGTTTTAAGGTCTTTGTAAAGTTAATTAAAAAAGAACCACCTGACACCTAAATTAAAATGCAGTCCGGAGCGGTCAGCTATACCGTAAATATGCTCGGATTCAGTAAGGTTAATCGCATCACCTTGAATATCGAACTTATCAGTTAAGCTTAAGCGAAGAAAAACATCCAGTCTATCTGTCGATTCAGCTTTAAGCTCCCCTCTGTCAAATTCGGAAGCGTGGTGATGTGCCAGTCCCAAGGTAATAATGTTGTTATGTTCTAAACGATAACGAATACTGAAAGTATTCCTCAAGAACAGGTCAGGCATAAACCAAAGATCGGCAACATTATCATAGTAATTGGCCGTCCCGTACAATGATAGATCAACTCTTCCGTTACGTCTGGTCAAATCATAACTACTACTTAGGTAGAAAGAATCTGTTTCAATGTATTTGAGGTCAGATTCCGGCTCGGTAACTTCCTGAGAATGCTGACTAATTGTTTGCCGGCCAAAACGGCTTTTCAGCGAACCGGATATAGAACGGTTTTCATTTCGACAGGTAAGCACTGCATAGATATCGCTATCCACGTGTTGATGAAACAGATTATTGAATGGGAGATTCTGTGTCGGACCAAAAAGATGATCATCAAAATCGGTCTCAGTTTCTAAATATCCCAAGCCCATTTCAAATTTCTCGGAGAATCTGTAGCCTGCCTCTGAATGAGCTTTATACTGATAACCCAGCCCACTGGTTACATCTATTACTAGATACATTATCTTTGGATCAAAGTTGTAGCTGACACCGACAAAATCCTCCCTTTCCTCATCAGCGTAGGGTTGACCTGAAAAGTCCTCTTCGCTAATAAAGAAGCTTTCCCACTGTAATGAAATGTTATGGTCTCGATAATTAAAGGGTCTATTTAAGCTTAGCTGCCATAAAGAACGCTCAGGGTTATAATCTCCTGCTTCATACTCCAGTTGTTCATATCTCACTCCGAAATCCAGATAATCATTAGTCATATATAGTGAGTGTTCACTCAGCTTCTTATCTATATGCATAGTATCGGCATCTGAGATGTGTCTGAATTTAGCTACGGGTAGCTTTTGATTTATAAAATACGCACTCCATCTGAATGAGTAGTTGCCTTTATCATAATACAGGTCGGCCATCATATCTGACCTTTGTTCGCGAGCTTTGCTTTCGAGATAGGCATCTGTTTCACCATCATCGCCTACCCAGTATCCATTTTCAGTGATAAACCCGGAATTTATTTGCAGGTTTTCTATTTCGAAAAGATTGTTCTTTCTTAGATTTATGTGGCCATAGTCCATATCTAAGTATCCCAAACCTAAATATGCATCTACTAACGCCACTTCAAAGGGGTAATCCTCGCTGTATAAGTCCCAGCGATGCGATTTTATATCGTATCTGAGGAAAGGATAATGGGTCTGAAAAGTCTGTATTGCTCCTGTATATGCCGGTAAAAGCGTAAAGTTGTTTTTTCTTATTAACGGTTCAGGCCTGTATGGTGAATATAGGTGATAGTTTTCGCTTTGTGTCGGGAGCGGGAGTTTTAATAACCGGTGTTTCATCACCTCACGCTCTTTCTCTAGAAAGCGGGCAATTTTTTCACGTAGCCGTTCGATTTCTTCTCTTTCTTCTTCGGTTATAGGTTCATCTTCTTCCTCTATCTCAAAATCGACTTCTACATCAACAAAGCCTATTACCGGTTCTTGCTCTCTAAAAGACGGCATGAACTCCCACTGTTCAACAGCTTTAATGGCAAGACTATCTAATCCCGGTATAGACTCCTTGACCTCTATGTAGCCGATCGTGCTATCCGGTAATACAGTAACTTCCAATTTGACCGTACCCGCCAAAGCTTCGAGTTCTACGGGGAGCGTAGGGGTTGTTCTATAAATAATTACCGGTTCGGTGGCCATAGCATATAGTTGTTCGTGGAGGTCATCTAAGTTTTCACACCTTACACAGGCATACAAATAAGAATCAGTCTTATTATGGTCAGCAGGCAATATTGCTACGGGTATAGTTAGCATAGTAACCATAATTACAGCCATGAAAGCTGTCTTCGAAGGCAAGCGGTTTGGTTTGGTTTGGTTTACAGCCATTTATTATCCTTATACCATTTATAGGTCTGTTTTAATCCTTTCTTTAGTGTCTGTTCTTGATTGTACTGAGGTACAATACCACGAATCTTACTACTGTCACAAATCCAATGGCAAGCTCGTATCTCTTTAGACTTCTGCCAGTTGATCAATGGGACTTTACCCGTCAACAGATTTATAATCTCACCTGCTGCTGCAACCGGTAAAACCATTAAAGAAGGTATCTTGATTTTCAGGGTTTTCTTTCCCACGACTTCTTCTAAAGCTGTGATAAAATCTACCCAGGAATAGCAGATCCCGTCGGACGCAAAAAAGACCTCGCCATAAGCATTGGATTCAAGAGTTATGTTAGCAATAACCTCACAGAGCTGTCCGACATGGATCAAAGAAATATATCTCTGCCTCAGACCGACCAATATTGATAACCTCTTTTCAACCAACTTGAAATACTCGAAAAAATCTTTATCGCCCTCGCCATATACCGAGCAAGGCCTGACTATTGTCCAGTTTTTTTGGCACTTTGCTGCCACTAATCTTTCGGCTAACAGCTTACTTTTACCGTAGTAGCTTACAGGGTAACACTCATCGGCCTCGGTTCTGGGGCTGGCGCAAGATCCGGCAGCAGCCTGACTACTAATAAAGATAAAATGCTCAATTGTTCCATTGACATTGACTTGATTGATCAGTTTCTCAGTCAAATCCAAATTATATTTAACAAAATCACCCCAATTTCTACCGCGGGTTATTGCGGCGTTGTGGACTAAAACGTTGCTACCCTGAAGAGCAGCGTGAATGCTTTCACCCGAACTATAATCAATTTCAATATGTTCAGGTCCGGCTGGCAACAAATACTTATTGGAGTTTTTACGGACCAAAGGTTTAACATCGTATCCTTTTTGATCGTAAGTGCGAACCAAATTACTACCGACAAAGCCATTGGCCCCGGTTATTGCGACTGTTTTATCCTTCAATTTTTTAGTATCATTTATCTTTAGTTCTGATGGGAATAATTTGAGAGAAGAACTATTTTAACAATAGCATCTTACGAATAACGGTCTGTTCACCCGCTTTTAGTCTATAGAAAAAGATACCGCTAGTAGCTTCCTGTCCGGAGATCGATGTTCCGTCCCATTTTACTTGATGGTTTCCAGCTTCTTTTTCTCTTGCCAGAAGAGTTTTAACTAATTGCCCCTTTGCGTTAAAAATCTGCAAGCTAACTTTTTTTCTTTTAGGCAGCTCAAAGCCTATAGTAGTTTCCGGATTAAAGGGGTTAGGAATGTTTTGGTGCAGTTGCATAGTTACCTGTGGGGTTACTTCTTGGTCAGTTGACAATTCAGGTGATGAGATAAAGATTTTGAAATCATCGATATATATGCCCTCATCACCTATGGTATCGTCAGAACTAAACAAGAAACGGAGTGAAATATTCTCCCCGGAATAAGCAGCGAGATTAATATCGTTTTGCACCCAGTCTGATTCTCCTGTGATCGATGCTACTGTTTTCCATTCATCATTATTCCAGTCAATCTCTGGCTTAACCTGCAGGTAACAGTAGTCAATCTCATCAAACATAGAATACTTTGTCCTGAAGGTAACTGATGCGTTATAAGCTTTTGTCAGATCAATTGGCATTTCCAGTTGTGCATAGCTTTCAGAATTAGGCGCATAGTTCCCTTCAGGGCTATCAGCTAAAGAGAATTCGCCCACGTAAGATTCAAGAGAGCTGAGGCCCCAACTTCCTGATGTGCGCCAGTTCTCGGCATCTTCAAAACTATCGGTAAAGAAAGCCGGATACATCTCCACGTACAAATCTTTGACCGGTTTTACCAAGTCTATCTCTTTGTAGATGGTACCAAAACCGATAGCTTCTATCTTAACTGTATAGTTATAATAAGGAACTTCATCGAAACTAAAAAGTCCCTCTTGATCTGTAAAACCGGGATTAATAGAGCTGTTTAGTATAGATACCCTGGCCCCTCTAATCGGCCGATGATCGAAGAAATCGACAACTTGACCGGTTAATTCCGCATATTCCAATGGATATAATTCTATATCTAGAATGGTTTGCTTATCAGGTTCTATTGTGACTAAATGCGGACCTGAGTTAACATGCGCATCACTTCGGAAGAAAACTTCATGCTCTCCCGGTACAAGTAAACGATAATACCTTCCAAATGGTAAACGATTAGTATAAGGCTTGCGGAAACTACCCGACTCATCTATTTCTTCAATATAGATTTCAGCCTCGATCGGCTCACCAGTTGATCTGTCTCGAATGATCCCCGTTAAGGTCGAACGATGAGTACGTTCCAACAGTATCATAGCAGCTTCCATGTTGTCTTCGGAAATCTGCCTGACCGCATCGGGCGGGGGAATAAACTCGGTTGCCAATTCGATCGTATAACAGAAGACACCATGCCTGCCATAAGCATAGTCTTCAGTAACACCGCGGGCAGGATAAAGATCAAGACTTTGCATAGACAGATAATGCCCTTCCCTTTGATATCTGGGTGTAGCCTCCGCCATAGCATCGGACAGTTCTTTCAAAGCTTCATGATCGGGCGCTCGGCATCCCCGGGCATATCCGTAAGGATAAAGTACCATCTCACCGTAGGTATGATAGGTTATCCCGGTGACAAAGTGTCTCTCGGCCATCAAATCTTTCAGAGTGCTAACTTCCGGCTCTGATCCAGGTTCGGGGCCTGTATATGTAGCTAAATGATTTCTCGGATCGTATCGCCACTCCCAATCATAATTTCTATTGAGATCAACTCCGTCAGGCCCTCTGCCGTGTTGGTTGCTGGTATCGAAAACGCCGTTCTCGTTGTTATCTCTGATATTTTTCCGCCACCAGACGTCTATTCTGTCCAAAACAACACGATGACCGTCCGGATTGACTAAAGGTATAAACCATATTTCGGTATTATCGACTAAGAAGGTGGTCTTCTCGTCTTCACCGTAACCATCTATCAGAAGCTGCAAAAAGTCCATCGGCACTTCCGTGCTCAGCGGTTCTCTGGCATGATGGGTTCCCATATAAAAAACCGCCGGCTTATCTGATAATGAATCAGGGTCTGCAGTCAGTTTCAATGCCCAGATATCAAAGTAAAAATCCTCATAATGGTCATTACCGGCATCGGTATAAATCTTGCCACAACTGTCCCCGATGTTATAAAGTCTGGCAATTTCGGGATAATTATCAGCAATCTCTTCTAATTCGGTTAACATTTCATTATAAGTTCTGTATCCGGGAACGGTTCGATTGATTGGTTGAAGATTATTCCGCAGCTTATCTTCGGTCTGAGTTATCTCGATATCAAAGCCTTGAGACCTGATACTAGACAACTCGGTCGTATCGACCACTATATCCAGATACTCACCCGGACGATAAGAGGCAATGTCATAACCATCAGTGACAAGTTGCTCGACAGCAGCTGAACCCGGATCATCTAACCTGATGACCATCTTCTCACTGCTATATAGGCTTGAAAAGCATTGAAACAGTAACAATATTAAACAGCACTTTATAGTTTTAATCATAATCTATCCTCCGGATAAACTCAATTCATGTACCGGATTTTATAGATTCATCGTGTCTATAGTGTCAACTAATTTATTTTGCAGGCATCCCCCCGAAAATTTAAGAGACCTTCAAAGCCAGGCATTATCAGGGCTTATTTTCAGGTGTTATCGTTGTAGAAAATTTCATATTTGGCCAGTAAACTTGTATATCATTACTATT
>PWNZ01000091.1 GCA_003564135.1 Candidatus Cloacimonadota bacterium | reverse complement strand
CTAATCGGATACTGTAAGAACCATCCTTAATCTTAATAGGCTTTATCTTAACTCGGTAACCTACGTTCATTTTTTCAATCTTTTTCAGTAGGGCAGATGCTTTATTGTCCATACCAGTCTCCTTTCCTTTATATATGTCACGTGCCAGATAAGTGTCAGATTTGTCAATAAAAACCGCAAAGAAGCCAAAAAGAAGTCAAAGAAAGAAAAACGGAAGGCTGTCCACTTGTGCTTGCTAAAGTATTGATATATAAAGAAAAAGCCCTGTTTACAGGGCTAAATTATGGTGGAGCATAGCGGGATCGAACCGCTGACCTCATGACTGCCAGTCATGCGCTCTCCCAGCTGAGCTAATGCCCCACGTTGCTTGCAAAAAAACTTTTGCGGTTATTTAGTCAAGAGTTTTCGTGTTTATTTCGGTGAAGCTATTTCAATTTTCTTTGACACATAATGGCCTGCTGATTATTGGTATTCTAAATAATAGTCAACCAATCACAACCGCCAGCTAAGCTTTCATTAATTGTCGGGAAGAGATAAGAGAACAGTTCTGTTCTTGTTTCCGAGAATTCAGTCTATGAAGCTGAAGCTCATTAAAAAAGTGGCCTAAGGATTAGCGATGAAATCAATAAAAATTCAGGAACTGAAAGATATAAGGCATTTTCTTCATGGTAATCCCGAATTGTCTGGAGAAGAAAGGCAAACCTCAAGCTTTATACTAAGAGAGTTGCAAGAAACCATGCCCGATAAGATCATATCAGGTATTGGCGGGTATGGGATAATTGCTTTTTACCAAGGGTACTCTACCGGTAAAACAATAGCTGTCAGAGTCGATATGGATGCCTTACCTATCCCCGAGACCAACAGATTTTCTTATAAAAGTAAAGTTTCGGGAGTTTCCCATGCGTGCGGCCATGATGGTCATACAACCATTGGGATCGGTGTTGCCAGGCAAATATCAATGCTAAGGGATAGTTTTAGGGGAACAGTTGCCATGATTTTCCAACCTGCCGAAGAGACCGGAACAGGTGCTGATAAAATGTTGAATGATCCGAAGATGAAGGATGTTTTTTTTGATCGAATATTTGCTCTCCATAATTTACCAGGTTTTAAAGAGAATTCGGTGTTGGTTCGCAGCGGGGTTTTTGCTTCGTCTTCTATCGGGCTGAAAGTACATCTTTATGGAGCCACTTCTCATGCCGGTCATCCGGAAAACGGCAACAGTCCAGTGCTAGCTATGAGTTCATTAATTAATTCCTTAAATAAGCTTCCCCAAAATACAACGCCCTTGCATCGAGCGGCATTAGTGACGATTATTCACGCTAGATTGGGTGAGATAGCTTTTGGGACGACTCCCGGATATGCTGTTGTTATGGCAACTTTGAGAGCTCATTATGATGAAGATCTTAAATCTATGCAGGAAAGTATCAAGCATATCATCAAAGGGCTAAGTCAAGCTTACAATCTCCGATCTGAATTAGAATGGGTCGAATATTTTCCTTCGGTAATGAACGAATCCTCTTGTGTAGACAGAGTCATAGAGGCTGCTCGTAAACTCAACTTAGATCTAATCGAATTAGATCATCCTTTTGCCTGGTCGGAAGACTTTGCTGTTTTTACAAAGCGGTTTTCAGGAGCACTTTTTGGCTTGGGAGCAGGCTTAGAGCATGCTCAGGTTCACAACGACAATTACGATTTTCCTGATGAATTGTTGGAGACAGGCGTTAAGATGTTTCTGGAATTAGTGACTTCCAGCCTCAAGTGTTAATTAATGATCAATGAGACAGGACAAATATGAAACAAGCATCATATATTGAGCTCAGTAAATCAGCTCTAAAGAGAAACATCAGATACCTTAAAAAAAGGTTAGGACGGAATGTTAAATATGTTTCCGTTGTTAAAGGCAATGCTTATGGTCACGGCTTAGAGGAGTTTGTACCGTTAGCTGAAGATAGTAGTGTTGATTATTTTGCTGTATTCGATTCTTCAGAAGCGGATAGAGTCTTATCAATAAAAAAACCGAAGACAGATATTATGATTATGGGCTCTATAGACAATGACCAGTTGGAATGGGCTATCGAAAATGACATATCTTTTTATATCTTTGAACTTGATAGACTCAATCATGCCATTCAAACAGCAAAAAAAATGAATAAAAAGGCCAAAATTCATATTGAATTGGAAACGGGCTTGTACCGGACAGGTTTTGAAGAGGACGAGTTGCGAGAAGTTATCAGACTGATAAAAGCAAATCAAGATTCTCTATTTATCGAGGGTGCCTGCTCTCATTATGCCGGTGCAGAGAGTGTGGCTAACTATCTACGGATTAACCAGCAATATGAAGAGTTTCAACGTTTGATGACGATATTGAGAGATTATGGCATAAACCCTAAATATGAACATACAGCATGTTCAGCCGCTGCTCTGATTTATCCTCATTCGCGAATGGATATGGCAAGAATAGGAATTGCCCAATACGGATTCTGGTCGAGTAAAGAGACCCGTATGCACAATCTGTTGTCTGATGATGCTTCATTCACTCGGGATCCATTAAAGCAAGTTTTAAAATGGAAAACCCATGTAATGAGTGTTAAAACAGTTGCAGCGGGAAAGTTTATTAGTTATGGTAATACCTTCTTAACTTCAAGGAAAACGCAAATAGCAGCTGTTCCTGTCGGGTATTTCCATGGCTACAGAAGGAGCCTGAGTAACTCGGGGTATGTTTTGATCAAAGGCCGTAAGGCACCGATAATAGGTAGTATTAATATGAACATGCTGTTGATTAATATCACTTCAATACCCGGTGTTAAAAAAGGCGACGAAGTTGTTATCATAGGCGATCAGGGCTCTCAGAGGATAACAGTGACCTCATTTTGTGATGTCGGCAACTTAGTTAATTACGAGCTACTAGCTCGTTTACCGGAACAAATACCACGGTACATCGTTGCTTAAAGATAAGGCGAAATGAGGATTTAAAAATTGTTAAGAACCATACTGATAAAAAAAACGAAAGGAGCTAATAGTTGTTTATATTAGGAGTATTAATAGCCTTAGGCGTATTGGTAGTCGTGCATGAGTTTGGCCATTTTTTAGCTGCCAGAGCTTTCGGCGTTACTGTTGAGAAGTTTTCAGTAGGATTTGGCCCTAAAATAATTGGTTACAAAAAAGGTGCTACCGAATATCTGATTTCTGCTATCCCTTTGGGTGGTTATGTTAAGATGAAAGGTGATCAACCCGACGAGAAACATGATTTCCAAGCAGACGATTTCTATGGTATCATGTGGTGGAAAAGGATACTCGTGGTATTTGCCGGTCCGTTTGCCAATCTTATTTTAGGTATTGTCCTTTTGACCGGTTCTTTTTTGGTCGGAAGATTGGTAGAAGATCAAGCACCTATTATAGGGCGAGTCGACGAATCTGTCGAACAGTATTTTCAGACTGATGATAGGATCGTTTTTGTTAATGATCAAGAAGTTAGAATCTGGAGTGACTTAATCCGGTTTACTAACAGTGATCAGGAAGATGTTTTTGTGATCGAAAGAAATGGTGAAGAAAAGCAGATTGTAAGTTCTAGGATAGAGCCCGAACACTGGTATACCAAGTTACTACCGGCTGTCCCACCAATTGTTGGTTCAGTAGCTCCCGGTATGCCTGCATATCGTTCCGGTTTGAAAGAAGATGATTATATTGTGGAGGTTGCAGGTCTTGAGATTGATGATTGGTATGAGATGCGTCGGGCAATAATAGATCATCCTGACGATGAAGTTGAGTTGCTAATCGAAAGAGACGGTTCACAACATAATGTTACCGTTCCTTTAGAAGTGAATCTTTTAGACGATTCAGGAGAGAGGATAATTGGCATTACACAAAAGATGGCGGTACAATATTTTGAGCAGTTTGGGCTGGGTGATTCAATTAGATACGGATTTTATTCATCGGTAGGTTTCATTTCTATGAATTATCAAGCTTTGTTTAAGTTAATAACTAATCCTTTCTTGGCTAAAGACCATATCGGCGGACCGGTGATGATCGTTACAATGTCTCGTCAGACTTCATATATGGGCTGGGGAGCAATAATCGCTTTTGTGGCATCAATAAGTTTGATACTGATGATTATGAACCTTTTGCCAATTCCTGTGCTTGACGGTGGTCATATATTCTTCTTTCTTGTAGAGGGAATTTTCAAGAAGCCATTAGGCTACAAGACTCAGATTGTTATCCAGCAAATAGGGTTCTTCTTTTTGATAACCTTAATGATATTTGCATTCTATAATGACATTTCGCGAATTGCTCGGAGAAGCTTGTCGCTACGAGATTATCAGATTAATAACGAAATGATTGAAGAATAAGCTCAGAAGCTGTTAAAATCTGTCAGTTTAGCTATATAAAGGAGAGCATTATCTTAGATTACCGTCTACAAAACACTTCCGGAAAAGCAAGAGCAGGTTTGATTAAAACAAGTCACGGCTATATTGAAACACCTATTTTCATGCCGGTGGGTACTTGTGGTGCAGTAAAGACACTATCTACTGAAGATTTAGAACATGTACGAGCACAAATCATCTTGGGCAACACCTACCATCTGTATATACGGCCCGGCGATGACTTAATAAAGCGGATGGACAAACTGCATAAATTTATGTCGTGGGATAAACCTATACTTACAGACAGTGGCGGCTTCCAAGTAATGAGCTTGCAAGGACTAAGAAAGATTACCGAAGAAGGTGTTCATTTTAGATCCCATTTGGATGGTAGTTCGCATCTTTTTTCGCCGGAAAAAGTAATTGATATACAAATGAACATTGGTGCTGATATAATGATGGTCTTTGATGAGTGCCCTTCATTTCCAGCCACAAAAGCTTATATAGCCGATTCTATGAAATTAACATTAGACTGGGCCCGTAGGTGTAAAGAACACTTTGAAACTAAAAAAGACGGTAATAATAATTATCAATCCTTATTCGGAATAGTTCAAGGCGGTATTTATGAGGATTTGAGAGAAGAATGCACCAAAAGATTAATTGATATTGGTTTTCCGGGATATGCGATAGGAGGTTTAGCGGTAGGTGAAGGTAAAGAACATCTCTACAACACCGTTTCCTACTTAGATAAATACCTGCCAAAAAACAAGCCTCGCTATCTGATGGGCGTCGGAACGCCGGAGGACTTGTTAGAGTGCATCGGCAAAGGTGTTGATATGTTTGACTGTGTTATGCCAACTCGCAATGCACGGAAAGGTACGGTTTTTACCTCTAAAGGTAAGCTTATTCTCAAAGCTGCTCGTCACAAGGAAGATAGAAGGCCGATAGATGAAGAGTGTCAATGTTATACTTGCCGTACTTATAGCCGCGCTTATCTTAGGCATTTATTCAATATTAATGAGATGTCAGCTTATAGGCTAGCTTCTATTCATAGTTTGTATTATTACATACATTTAGTAAAGGAAGCCAGAAAGGCCATAATAGCCGGTGAATATAATGATTTCTGTATGAAGGTCAGAGAGACTTGGGAAGATCAACAATCGACAAACATATAGGTTGACAAAAGTAGTGTTAAATAGATTAGGTAATAGGTGAATAAAGCAAGGAGTAAAGACAATGCTCAAAGTCCCCGAACTTAAGGCTAAAAAGGTTAAGAAAGAGCCTATAACCATGCTTACTGCCTATGATTACTTTACGGCAAAACTAGTCCAACAGTGCCGAATTGATACCATCTTAATAGGAGATAGCTTGGGCAACGTGTTCAAAGGCGAGTTAAACACCTTAAATGTCTCAGTAGATGAGGTTATCTATCACACCAAAGCTGTCAAAAAAGGGGCTGATGATACCTTTTTAATTGCCGACTTGCCATATATGAGTTATCATCTTAGTAAAGAGCAAGCAAAGTATAACTCATCGCGGTTCGTGATTGAAGCGGGAGCTCATGCAGTCAAATTAGAAGGCGGTAGTGACAGCAGGGTTAAAGCTATTGAAGCTATTGTTGATTGCGAAATCCCGGTTGTAGCACACCTTGGATTAACACCCCAATCAATAAACAGGTTGGGCGGGTTTCGTGTTCAGGGAAAACACCAAGAACAAGCCGAACTGCTACTTGAGCAAGCCAAGTCAATTGAATCTGCAGGAGCTTTTATGCTGATATTGGAAGCCGTTCCGGAAAAGCTAGGCCAAAAAATAACATCAATGCTTGATATTCCGGTTGTTGGAATAGGTGCTGGAAGATATACAGACGGGCAGGTACTCGTTATTAACGATATCTTGGGTCTTTCGGAGTCGAAAGCTAAATTCTCAAAAGTGTTCGAGGATGTATCAATTCCAACACTAAAAGCGATAACTGATTATCGTGACCAGGTATCAAACGGCAACTTTCCACAAAGCAAAAATGTCTATTACCCGGTAGATGATACAGAAAAATAAAAAGGAGTTCTACATAGTATAATGAGCATAAATAAAAACCTTTCATCAATGACACCCGACCAGAAGAAAAGTACGCTGCAGAATATGCGGAACAGTCTCGAAGAGACATTCGTCGAGTTAGGACAGCTGCTTCACGAAGTTCAAGTGAACAACTTACATGGATTCTTCGGATATCCCACCTTTAAAGAGTTCATTGAAGATGAGTTCAATATGTCAGGATCTTTAGCAACTAAATTGATTAATAATTATAAATTTTATCTCGAAAAAATGGGTCTTGATGAACCTGCATTTGTATCTATCGGTATCGAAAAGCTTAACCAGTTGCGGCCAATTCTGAATAAAGTAGATAGGCTTGAGCAGGAGAACTGGCTTAAGAAAGCAGAGGAAGAGAAGTCAACTGTCCTCAAAGAGAAGATTAAAGATCACAAAGAAAAGAATAAAACTAAGAATGTTAAAGATGTCTTTACTGATCAATTTGTCGAGAAGATGGTCACTTATTTTAACTGTACCAGAAAGGAGTTGATGTTTAAGTTAGCTCTCTTCTTTCAGGGTCAAGACCTTGAGCAAGTAGGAGAGCAGATTCGATCGATGCAAGAAAAGCTAAAACAAGAAGAATTAAACAGAGAATGAAAGAGAGGATACTATGAATAAAGTAAGAATATTGTGGGTGGATGATGAAATAGAACATCTGAAACCTTTTATAATGTTTCTGCAAGAGCGTGAATACATCGTTACAACAGCCACTAATGGTACAGATGCAATAGACTTAATCTTAGCCGAGAGTTTCGACTTAGTATTACTAGATGAGATGATGCCGGGTGTTGATGGCCTGACAACGCTCAAAGAAATTAAACTGATCAACTCATCCTTGCCGGTAATTATGATAACTAAAAGCGAAGAAGAAGGCCTAATGGAACAAGCGATAGCCAGCCAGATTGCTGATTATATCATAAAACCGATTAATCCTAATCAGATTCTTATGGCTATTAAAAAGATATTCCAAGCCGACGAGATAAGACATAACCAAATCGGACAAGAATATTCAAAGTTTGCTGCCGAATTAAACCAAAGACTGTTTTCTAAACCTAATTGGGATAACTGGTCGGAAATATACAGAGACATCTGCAAGTGGGATCTGGTTATAGATGAGCTTAATGATTCCACACTTGACCAAATGCACTTTTTAGAGAAAAGGAACTGTAACTCACAGTTTTGTAATTATGTTGAAGACCAATATCCAAGATGGCTAATGACCGACGAAAGGCCAGCTATGTCCTTTGACTTGGTTTCCGAATATGTTATACCGCTACTTAAGGAGAAGAAACCCTTATATTTTGTCATACTAGATTGTTTGAGGCTAGATCAATATTTTGCGATAGAGCCATTTATTAGCGAACTATTTGACATCGACCTTAATCTTTATTATTCCATCTTGCCAACAGCTACGCCCTACTCACGTAACTCGCTTTTTAGCGGTTTGCTGCCTATAGACATTGCCAGCGAGTTCCCATCTTATTGGGTGGAAGCTGCTGAGATGGAGAATAGTCGCAACAGAAATGAACATCAACTTTTGGATGCCCATTTATCAGATTTAGGTCACAATTTGGATCCGTCCAGTAAGTATGTAAAGATCTTTAACATCGAAGAGGGCGGATTTGTTCTTAGGAAAATTGATTCTTGGAATAAAGAAAAGTTAGTTGTCTTAGTATATAATTTCTTGGATTTATTAACACATCATCGTTCTCGGAATCAGATTCTTCAAGAGACAATCCCTAATGAACAAGCCTTGAGAGCTTTCACAAGACATTGGTTCTTGCACTCATCTTTATATGAAGCGCTGAAGCTTATCAGCCAACAAGATGCTAATGTGATTATCAGCACTGATCATGGTTCAATCAAGGTTAACCGGGCAACTCAAGTTGTTGGAGATAAAGATGCAACGTATACTTTGAGATACAAACAAGGTAAAAACCTCAGTTGTAATGAAAGGCACGCTGTTTATGTTAAAAACCCCAACCTTTTCGGCTTACCGGTGAAAAATATAGTAGATAACTTCATTTTTGCTAAGGATGACTATTATTGCGTCTATCCAAATGCTTTCCATCAGTATCAGAAGCAGTACAACGGAACATTCCAGCATGGTGGGATATCAATGGAAGAGATGATTCTTCCTTTGGCAGTAGGAAGATCAAAAAAATCTAAAAAATAACCATAATATATCAAGATGCTCCCCTTTTATTGTTGAGGGGAGCTTTTTTTCTAACGGACTAATAAAATGAGCAACATACGGCACTATAATCCAGCCCTGATCACCAAGACTAATAGTAGCTAAATGTCGAAACTTATTGAAATAGAAAGCGAAAAAGATACCTCAGTATTAGCCCAAGCAATTGCTCCTTCACTCAACAAAGGGTCGGTCTTGCTGTTGTCTGGTGATTTGGGGACGGGGAAAACCTTTTTTGCTAGTTGCCTATGCAAGTATTTAGGTGTGACTGAAACAGTAAACAGTCCTACATTTGTGATAGTTAATCAATATTATTCCGGCAGGATTCCTGTTTTTCACATTGATCTTTACCGGCTTGATAGTTTAGATGAAGCTTTGCAATTAGGGGTTGAAGAATTTTGCGAAGAAGGTATAGTAATTATTGAATGGCCGGAGTTAATTGAGCCATTATTTGAAGAATATGCGAGTTTGAATCAGGTTAACAAACTATTTTTTAGATTCCAAAATGGGACAAGGTCGGTGTTGATAAGTTAACCGGCTCCCTATTTACAGGGTTATAAGTCGAGAACAAGCTTTAGATCTGCTCAGCCCGTATATTTAATCACTTTCATATACTGATAGGACGATACTTTGATAGGGATGAGATTACTCAAGTCCATTGTAAAGAATATCTGTTACCTATTTTGTTGTTTTTCGTTTAACTATTGAGAAAGAGCCGAGAAAACAGCAATAAAAGATCGGTTGACAATATTCAGCCGCTTGACTTGATGATCTCGGAAATCTAAAATATTACTCGGGGGATTAAGAGAATGAATCTTATAACGATCGCTGCTAAAGGTGGCTGGCTGATGCTGGTTTTATTAGTTATCTCAATAATATCCATTGCTATCATTATTGACCGTTTTATGAAACTTAAAAAAGCTAAACTGCCCGGAGATCAGTTTTTCGATGAGATAAAAACTTCTATGGAGAACCGACAGTTTGATAAAGCGATTAATAAATGTGAAGAGTATCGTGACAATCCGATGGCTAGTGTTCTGGCAAAAGGTATAGATGCCTATACGGTAAGTGTAGATGAAGCTGAAAAGGTTATCTATGCAGCTTCTAAGAGCGAGATGCACAAGCTGGAAAAGAACTTAGGTGGTTTGGCGTCTATAGCTGCGATAGCACCATTGATTGGTTTTTTAGGTACTGTTACCGGTATGGTAAAGGTCTTTATGAATATAGAAGCCACCGGAGGTGGTGTAGATATCAGTTTGTTAGCTCAAGGTATCTGGTAGGCTTTATTGACAACTGTCGGTGGCTTGAGCGTTGGGATCATCAGCATCCTTTTCTATAATTATTTAGTTGGGAGCATCGAAACTCTAGCTCGCGGTATTGAGGACAACGCTAACCAGTTTTTATTAGACTTCAGGAGACAGTCAAATGGTACTAAATCTGAGTAAAAAGAAGATCAGCTCGGTAGCTTTGATCTCTTTTGCCGATGTCATATTCCTATTGTTGATCTTTCTGTTGATTTCTTCGAGCTTTATCACGCATTCGGGTATAAGGGTGAACTTACCGGCATCAACTGTTCAGCAAAATGAATATCATCGAAATATCAGCATTACTATTACAGAAGAAGACGATTTGTTTGTTGACGATACACCGGTAACATGGGAAAGTTTACCTTCAGTATTGAATAATCTGCTTATTGACGATCCTGAGCAGGTGGTGGTTATTCGGGCTGATCAACAGATAGCCTTGAGTAGAATAGTTAGATTATTGGATATAGCAAAATTGTCGGGTACCAATAGATTCTTCATTGCCACCGAGATAGTTCGGGAACAGGAGATTTAGACCAGATGCATAATCACGCGTACAATTATCGGGATTAGAAAGATTTAGAGGATTGCTATGGATGATATTAAAAAAGCAGTTTTCATATCGGCGGCTTTTCATATTCTGCTACTTGGTATTGGCTTGATGATATATTATGAAGTCACTCCGGATAAGTTTTTCGATCAGATTGAGATCCTTGACTTCAGGATGGAGCAACCACCAACTACCAGAGTGTCCGAATATCGTCCTGTGAGAAGGGTAGGAGAGCCGGCAGTTAGAGATTTTTCGGAAGGACAGAGCAGTAATTATGCACCTTCCAGAGTTGACCTGCCGGAGGTGCGGACCGAGTTTGATGACCCCTTAGACCGGATAGATGTACCTCTCGACGAGAATCTTGCGACCACTCCTATAAAGATGGATGACCGAATAGGAAATGTTGCTTCTAGGGTTCACAGTAGTATTGCCCAAGATGCCTTAGACCTTTCAGCAAGCCAAATCGAAGAGCAACCTTTAGCGCTCACAGGCGACGATTTCTTAGAAAGATTGAATTCGCTAATCGGTGACCAAGAAGAATCTCCTTCAGCCTACTATTTAGAAGGAGAGATCCGGCAAAGAACGATCATTAACGAGGTGATTCCAGAATATCCGGAAGGTTTACAAAGGAATGCCACCGTAAGAGTGCAGTTTGAAGTTCATCCTAATGGGAGGGTTGGTGAAATGGTGATAGTCAAAAAAGACGAACCGGTACTAGAAGAACTCAGCTTGCAATCACTGTCACAGTGGAGGTTTAATCCTATCCCACAGGATATTGTGCAGCAAGGGATAATTACCTTTATCTATCGACTAAAATAAACCTAATGATTGCTAAACCGAAACCTCAATTAATGGGGATTATCAATGTGACTCCCGACTCATTTTCGGATGGTGGTCTTTTTGTTAAGCAGGAAGACGCTATTGAGAGGGCTATGAAATTGTATCAAGATGGAGCGAGCATCTTAGATATAGGAGGAGAATCAACCCGGCCCGGATCAGAACCTGTTGATTTACCCGATGAAATAAGCAGAGTAACTCCCGTTATAAAGAACCTACGAGATACAGTTCCTAACCTTGACATTTCAATAGATACCTATAAATCGGAGGTTGCCCAAGCAGCAATAGATGCTGGAGCTAATATGATAAACGATATTAGCAGCCTGCAATTCGATAAAAAGATGATTGGTCTGTTGAAAGACAATCGGCAGATAAAAGTTATTCTAATGCATATTCAGGGCACACCTAAGGATATGCAAAAAAATCCTCAATATGCAGATGTAGTCGCTGAGATTATCAGTTTTCTCAGTGTTCGGATAAAGCATTGTATAGAAAATGGTGTAGATAAAGATAGAATAATAGTAGATCCGGGTATTGGATTCGGGAAGAATTTGGATCACAATCTCAAACTGCTTAGGAATCTAGAACGGTTTCAGTGTCTGAAGGTCCCTATTATGCTAGGTGCTTCGAGGAAAAGTTTCATTAATAAGATCTATTCTTCAAAGCCGACAGATAGGCTGCCGGGAACATTAGCTACAGCAGCTTACGCTATTCTCAACAAAGTTGATTACTTAAGAGTGCACGACGTTAAGGAGCATAAACAGTTTATCGATATTTTTTATGCGATAGATCAAGCCGAGTCAGTCGAGAACTAATCATGAGTTTTATCCTTCCTAATCTTTCGCTTTTTTATTGTAATGCTATGATCACCCAGTTCATAAAGCCTGGCGCTAAAGATATCATAGACATCGTAGTTATATGGCTTATACTCTACAACATGATCCTTTTGGCGAAAAGGATCGGAGGCTACCAAATATTAATCGGATTGTCTTTATTAGCACTTTTATTCTTGATAGCTACCTATCTGCAATTGGGAATGACTCTGGCTATAACAAGTATCATTACGGATTATTGGATTTTATTGTTGGCGATATTGTTTCAACAAGAGATTCGCAGCGCCTTGGCCAAAATTAGTAACACTAATTTATTGGACTCTTTTCGACGCTCACCTAAAAAGTCAGCCTATGCACCTTTGATAAATGCTGTCGATACCATGGCCTTTCTGAAAAAAGGTGCCATAATAATTATCGAGAATAAAATCAAACTCAATAAATATGTTAATACCGGAGAAAGAATCGACGCTAATCTTTCCGGCAAATTGCTAACTTCGATATTCGATAAGGGTAGTGTATTGCATGACGGCGCTGTTATTATTAGAAAAGATAAGATAATAGCCGCCAAAGTTGTTTTGCCGCTTTCGCAAAATGTGGAGTACAGGCGCCAGTTTGGAACCAGACATTTAGCAGCAGTTGGTATTACGGATGAAACAGATGCCTTGGCAATTGTTGTTTCAGAAGAAACAGGCCTCATTTCGGTAGCTAAAGAAGGTACAATTCAAACCGGTATTAACACTCAAGAACTGACCCAACAAATAATGGAAAATGTCCAATAATAAGATTACTATAGCTATTACCGGTAGTATCGGAAGCGGTAAAAGTTTAGCCGTTAGTGTTGTCAAGGATTGCGGATACCCTGTATGTTCAGCTGATAAAGTGGGGCACGATGCTTTGATGGATGATCAAATCAAGAACAGGATAGCGAAAAATTTTGGTGACGACGTCTTGCTTGATGGAGAGGTAAGTCGCAAAGCGTTAGGGAAAGTAGTCTTTTCCGATAAAGATAAGCTTAGATTGCTTAATCGGATTGTTCACCCACACATTATAAAAACTATCGATGAAAGCATTAAAGATTTCAAAGATAAAAATATATATACTGCAGCTAACATTCTCTTCTGGGAAGTACCCCTGTTATTTGAAGCCGACCTTCATAACAGATTCGACTTAAACATTAACATCCATTGTCCGTCGGAAATAAGGTTGAAAAGGATTATTGATCGTGATGCTATCAGCCAAGAAGAAGCTGAACAGATAATGGGCAGACAAATGGATGATAACGAGAAAGTGAACAAAGCTGACATCAATATGTCAAATATTTGCAGTAGCGAATGTTTCCAGACTAAAATAAAGGAACTAATAAGCCTTTTAGATCATTATTGTTAATTGTTTGACTGCTGACCAATATATTTCATCAGTATAGACTGATGGCTAGCTCTACCATAGTAATAAGAAAGCTAACCGCTCGCTCTTTTAAAACTAAACGGCTATTGAGTGCAAATAATTTGCCAAAGAATTTCCGGGAGCAGGATTATCAATATCACATAACAAGTATAGGTGTGGATGATAATGGTTGACAATTTGCAGTCAAAAAAATATTTGTTACCATATATAGATGGCTCAGGAGGTTTACTACCATGGAATATCGGAAAATTTTCAATAATTATTTGCAAGAACGAGGACTCAGGCTAACTAAAGTCAGAGATTTGATACTGGAGGCCGTCTTTGCTACACATACTCACTTTGATGCCGAAGAACTATATGATTCCCTGAAAGGACAAGCAGTATCCAGAGCAACTGTATACAGGACAATGCCGTTATTAGTAGATTCAGGTTTAGTAAAAAAATCGATGTTTGGCTTAGATAAAGAGAAATACGAGCACATTTATGGACATCCTAACCATTTTCATATTATTTGCATAAAATGTGGAAGAGTTATTGAGCAGATAGACAAGAAACTAGAGACAGCAATTATAGAAATCACCGAAAGAAACGGCTTTGAATATGAAGACTATCATCTAAAAATCAGTGGAATATGCTCACTCTGTAAAGAATAGTCAAGCGCATATAAAATAGAATTGAACCACCACTCTTTATTCAACATCCAAATCGTCAGTCAGTCAATCATTTGATAAAATACGCTGAAAATATATCTGTCATCTTCATGTTCCTGCCTTCACAAAAGTTCAATTCTTGGCAGTTTTCCACCTGTTAAGTTGGCTAAAAGCCATGCAAAAATGCGGACACATGACAGAAAGCAATCACCCACTCTATTTGAAAAAATGCTGTTGTTTATGTTTGATTTAGCAAAATAGTATTATAATTGTTTGCCAATTCTTCCTTTCCCGGTATCAAAGATTGTTTGTAGTTCTTTAGGGAATGGTTGTAGGAAAGATTGGTTTTCCAGGTAATTGACCCCATATTCTGCGACCCACATTTTAATAATGGAAGTCAAGGTTATCAGAGGGACTTGGAACTGGTGGTATTGCTCCAAGAGGTCTAAAAACAGTTCTTTTTCCGAGCTATTGAGGTGGGTTTTTGAGAAATAGCCAAACATATGCAATAAGACATTTATATTTGCTGAATTACGAGGCATCCCGGATAAGATCTCACTGAGTACTATGCTATATTGATCTAACACATCGGGTAAACTGAGCTTTTGATGGTTAGCTACGATAGACCCGGCTTCTTTTAGTTTTTGCTGATTATAAGCCATGAAAAGATACTTATTATCAGCATGAAAATTAACCAGACTGCTCGCTTTCTTCTCAAGTGCTGAAAATGATCTTAAAGTGTAGAGCTTAGTCAGAAAATGCTCTCTAATTCTTAGATTCAGGAGACGACTTTCATCTTCGACTGCTAATAATGGTGGTAGAGACTTGACTTTTCGAGCGAACATACCTGTCTCCTTACCGCTAAGAACATTCCCTTTTGGGGAGTAACTCTTAACATTGCAGATACCACATGATGGAGATCGACTTTTTAAGATAAATCCGTCAACTTTTGGTAGTTGAGAAAGGAAAGAATCGGCAAAATCCATCATATTATTTGTGTGATCTAGGTTTGATGCAGGGTCATAGAGTTTAATTATATCACCTTCTTGAACCAACCTGATGGGATCTCTGGGAATACCTAAACCAATTTCCACTTCAGGGCAAACAGGAATAAAATCGATATGAGGTTTTAGACTTTTTACTATACTGTTGGAAATTATTAAACCATTCCATCGACAGCTATCAAACTCAATACAGCGGCTAATTACTACTTTTGGTTTCATTTTTCATTACCATCCATTTTGATTAACATAACAACACACTTGCTACTCATACCTTTTTCACTACCTGAGATACCTATACCCTCTTCGGTAGTTGCTTTTATGGACACTGAATCTATCTCAGCCTTAAGATCCGAAGCAATGTTATTTCTCATGCTCATTATGTAAGGGCTTAGCTTAGGGCTTTCAGCACATATTGTAGCATCGAGGTTTCCCAGTCGATAACCTTGTGAAAAGACAATTGAGGCTGTTTCTTTGAGGAGGATTCGGCTGTCAATATTTTTATAGCGTGAGTCATTGTCAGGGAAAAGCTTACCGATATCTCCAAGGGCTAAGGCTCCCAAGAGGGCGTCGATAGCTGCATGGATTAACACATCGGCATCAGAATGACCTTGTAAACCTTTGATAAAAGGTATTTTAACTCCACCTAAGATAAGGTCTCGGTCCTTAACAAGCTTATGTACGTCATAACCAAATCCAACCCGTATCATCATGACCTGCTTCGATAGATTGTAATAATATTAATCTACAGTGATAGATTTCGACACATTTTTTGGCACGTCGGGGTGCACACCATGCTGCCGGAAGCCAATTCTGTCCAAATATTTCATCTTTCTGGTACTCATTTGAAGTGCCAAAAGTTGCAGTACAATAGTAGCGGAAAAAGCTGTCATTAGCGTATCATCGGTTTTAGGTAAGGTGATATAGCCAAAACCATAATAAGTGCCGTCATTCTTGGGATTCTTTTTTGCGTTGGCTAATAATTTATCATTTTCTTCTGCTATAACAAAAGTGTCACCACCTCTAATTTTATGTGTATTTATCTGCGAGATAGTGAGATTTACGTCTCTGTCAGAAGGGCCTGTGACATAGATCAGCGGATAGTTTCTCTCTATCGGATCAAACACATCATAATCGAGAGCAATTTCCTTGAACAGGTCGGTGGCCTCTCTAGATAGATGGAACGGGAAGCTTTTATCAAAGATGTAGGTCATTAATGCTTTAGCAGTTTCTCTGCGCATTTCAAAAGGGATATTTCTTTGCTTGCCCATTTCTTCGATCTTATCGGAAATATTTTGCGTATATTTTATCATCGCTTTAATATTTTTTAGACCATAGACGGTGTTTTTACCTAAGATGGTGTTGGGGCCGTGTTTAAACTCTGATGCTTCTTTACCTTCAGTATGGTTGAGTACAGTTTCTCTGATCTTTAAGGCACCTTCCTGGGCGACACCTATAAGTCTTGTAGCTAAAATATGAACAGAAGGTTCCATATAGATCTTACTGGCTACAAAATCAACCTGATCTTTTGTGGTTTCGATTGTTTCTTTGAGTAACAATGGAATATCATTGAAGAACTTATAGTGTTTATTTATGGAGTCATTAGAAGGAATTGAATAGTTGCATCTGGTTTTTTCTTCTTCTGTCATGGACTCTTTTTTGTCTTCAAGCATTTTTGCTTTCATTTCGGCGGTTTTTATGGCTAAATAATAAAAAAGAGTTATCTGATTAATAAAACTTTTAGTGGCCGGGACGGCAATCTCCTGCCCGCAATAAATAGGTATCGAGACGTCGCTTTTTTCCTGCCCTAAGGTTGAATTTACGTTGTTAACTAAGACAATTTTATTGATATTGTACGGCAGATTATCTATATCATTGAAAATGTCGATAAGGTCTTTGGTCTCACCACTTTGTGAAATTCCTATCACTACATCATTTTCTAACAGACAGTTATCATATTGAGCCCGAAACTCGCCCGGCAGAACCGGCATAATTTCAACACCTGCTATCTCATTGAAAAACATTGCTCCAATTTTTGCCGCATGAAAGGAGGTGCCGCAAGACATAGTGTAGATATTGCGGTCATTTTCGAGGGTTGTGCGGAGCAGGTCTGTGAATTCGGTGATTTTTTTTGCGAAAATTCTAGCATCTTCATGCTCGGTAACTGAATCAATAGCCTTGGCAACTAATATTCTTTTTTTGTCGAACTGTTCGCCGATCAGATCAATATAGAGGTTCTTTTCACTTGAGAAGAAATATTTTTTTTCGAAATCTTCTTTAATCAGTAGTCTATACAGGGGCTCATAATTAGAGATTATTTTCTCAAGATACTTGTCCGAGAGTGATGAGTTGATAAATTTATCGAAGTGTTTTAGCTGGTCATCAAAATTTTCTTCTGTATCTATATGTTTTGTCAGCTTAATAAAGTCATCCAACCATTTATTGCTCCCTAAGAAAGCTATCAATCTTTTTCCTGTATTCGAGCCACCGTTTATTATCTTGATTAATCTGCCTGAGGTTTCGACTTCAGCAAAGATTTCTTGTTCCATAAAGTAGTCATATTCAGGTAATAGTTCTGTATCTTCTACTCTCAACTTAGATCTCACAGGCTCGGTAGCAAATTTATCTCCTTCTTTGAAAGTTAGGTGAGGTCTATTTAAACGCTTAAACAGAAGATTTCTTAATGCATATATGTGGTATTCATCGGAGGTAAACTCGACAAACGAACCTTCTTTCACTTCAACTAAATACTTAGTAAATTTTAAAACAGCAGTAAGATCTGAAGAAACTAAGGAAAAAGGTTTGTCTTCGAGTGTACCAACACCAAAATAAAGACTACTGCCATTCTTTATTCCGTATGATATGTCGGTAACAGGATCAACAATTACGGCTGCGTAAGAACCGATAACGACTTTTGCAGCGGCAATGATAGCTTTTTTCATACAGTCTCGCCGGATTTGACGATCTTTCTTTTTTTGCTGCGGGTAATTTTCCAATTCTATATTAAAATAGTGTTCAACTGTATGAACCAGCATCTCGCCATCATTATCGGAAACTATATGATGTCCTTGTTCTTCGAGAAACATTTTTAGCTGGGAAGTATTAGTGATGTTGCCGTTATGCGCACCATAAAGATGGACTTTGCATTTAACTTCATGCGGTTGGGCATTTTTTTGGTCGACAGATCCGAATGTCGCCCATCTAACTTGACCGCAGAAGATCTTCCCTTTTTCTTTTTTTATACCCAAAGTCTGAATTAGGGTACTCGGTGCGCCAACGTCTTTTAAAAGGACAGTGTTTTTTTTATCATCCTGAAAGATGGCTCCGGTTGAATCGTATCCACGATACTCTAAAGACCGTAATAATGTCGCTGCATATTCACCCATTTTGGGTGACACCTTGTGCAAGCTTAGCCCTAAGACACCACAACCTATACCAATTACCGGTACCGGAATTTTTAGATTGTCAATGAAATCTGTAAACTTACTTGCTATTGTCTTCTCTAGTAAAGATGCTATAAATTTGCTCATAATTTTCCTTCTATTTTAAATTGTTTTCTATTATTAATCTTATTATTTCAAAATCATGTATGTCGGTAATTTTCATGTTTATGCTTTCCGTCTCATAGACGTATACCGGAACACCAAAATGTTCGAGTATAGATGCATCGTCGGTAAATAATTCCGAGTATTGTTCGGCAAGTCTGTGGTACTTTACAATAAGCCTATATTGAAAGACTTGAGGAGTATAGACTGCTACCATACCGGTACGAGGAACTGTTCTTTTTACACGGTTATCAGCTACTTCTTTGATTGTATTCTTGATTTTATGAGCCGGTATGACAGCCTTGACTCTTGTGCAGAGGTGGATCATCTCCTCCATTTCTTGTTGGCTAATAAGTGGCCTCACACCATCATGAATTAAAACTATATCTACATTTTCAGCAACGGTATTCAAGGCATTTAAAACCGATTTCTGTCTAGTCTTGCCTCCGGGGACTATTGAGATGTCTGCATTCGGATAGAGTGGGTGAAGAAGGGATATAGCCTCTTCTAGGTCATCGTTAGGTACTGTAACGATGATGTTGTCAATCAGATCATTCTCATAAAAGTTATCTATAGCATGAGCTATTACCGGCTTTCCTGAGATTATTCGAAACTGTTTCTTGCAATCCCCGGGAAACCTTATTCCGCTACCGCCGGCAGTTATAATCGCTGTAGTCTTCAATGTGTTTAACCTCTTATTTTTTTCTTAGTATTAGCTAACTATGCGAGACATTATGAAAGCTGTTAAGCTTTTACCTAGATTTATACAGTCTAACTACTTAAATGCTGAACACCCCTTTTAGTCAAGCAAAAACGCCTGATGAATGTTTTACCCTTTTGTCTCTCATTGTAACTGCTGATAGAAACAGAAAATTAACTGTCTCTGTTTTGACTTGACATTATCGCTGGTTATTTTGTTACTCCGAGAAAGGAGCTTAATGATGAACCGAATATCGATCTTGATGATAATCATGGTAGTGATAATGTCATGCAGTGATAAAAATGACGGTTTGCTTAGCCCGGACAAAAATAATGGGACGGAAAGTAAACTTGTCCAAGGTATGGTCAAGCTGCCTGAAAATTCGTCTTTAAGCTTGGACAAACTACATGTAATGTCTATAATGGATTACGGAGAGATAGATCCTTCGGGCGATTTTAAGGTGGAAATCCCGGATGAGAGTAGTTTTCAGACGATTTATTTTCTTAGCCCCGAAACTTATGAACCAATCTTATTAGGCTTGTATAATCCAATTAATGATGAAGTTAAAGCGTCTTCGGTTTCAACTGTACTGTCCATGGTGCTCCATAATCCGATGCTGGCTAACACAAGCTTATCGCAAAAGGCTGAGTACTTAAACACGGTCAAAGAAGGCGGTTCTTTTGGCGATTTAGTAGGGTATATTGACAAGCAGTTAATTAGTGGTGTTTCTTTGATGTATAGTTCTAATCAATCTCTTTACCAGAGCTTAGCTGATGTTATTAAAGAAGCTATGGAAGAGTTGTCCACTATAAATAAATTCAGGAATCACGAATCACCGGAAATTGAAATTGAAGAAGATAACAAGCTGGTCATTCGCAATTTTGGTCAAGTATCTTATTTATGTTCTGTCAAGTTAGACAATGAATCCATAGATGAATTCCCTATTGAGCCGGGCTATAATAATCTCTCATTTTTATGGGGTTTCCCACCTAAAATAGAGGTTATAGAGCCTGAAGAACGCCGTATTGTACTAGATAGTGGGAATTATCATATTACTATGACTAAAGGATTTGACTTTGATAAGATCAGTTATGATGACAACACAAGGCTTGCCACAAATCTAAACATTGCCGGAGGACTTTTATATTTAACTCAGATTGTGTCCGGGGAGATCATAAATAACAAAGCTGCACAATTATACTCTCAGATAGGACATTCCCAAGATTGGCTTAACGACATATCCGGGATTATGAATGAGTCGGACACTCATGGTCTTATTATGAGCTTTTGTGATTTATTGACGGAGAAATCCGATAAGGTTTCCAAAATAATATTCAATACTGAAGAACCTCCAGCTACATCAGTAAGTTTTTTAGAGACAGCTTCGGAGATCATGAAAAGTGTTCAAAAAGGTTTCCGTAATATGGGATTCAGAGAGGCTGTGAGCCCTTTTTTTGATGGCTTAATAATGGCTTCCAGAGATATTAATGTGTCTGTTGATGTCGAAAATGATGTTACTGATATTGGTATTTATACCTATTCCCCCACAGCTAAATTTACATACTCTCCTACTACCGGAGTTGTGAATCAGAAAATTCTCTTCGATGCGACAAGCAGTCATAGCGGTGTTGAAAACCAAGATGATTTATATTATCGTTGGGATTGGTATGGTGACGGAGTTTGGGATGTTCAATGGAATAAGAATGGCGGAAAGATATTAAAAAAATTTGATTCACCGGGAACATATAGGGTTACCTTACAAGTCAGAAACAACGATATACTAACAGGCTCGGTTACTAGGATAGTTAATATAGATGCCGGGGCAGTAAATGTGCAGCGAGTGAAGATTATCCAAGATAGTTTACCTTGGAACAGTAGTTCATTGATAGCCATCCTTGAGTATCTCGGTTTCACTGAAGGTGCCGGTAACGGTAACTATGAGATAGTTGGCTCGGACAGATTATTGAATACTGATCTAGACCCGGAAACAGATCTGGTAATCGTCTCTAATGACCAGAGCCAATATTTTTATGATGAATTTGCTGAAAATCAAATTCGCTTTTATGATTTTGTCCATGAAGGAGGTGTCCTTTTTTGGGCAGCGTGTGACCAAGGATCGGCTCGTGGCTTTATGGAAGATGCAGGTATAGTACTACCGGACAGGGTTGGATATCATCAAAGTATTGACGCTCTTAATTATATCACGGACTCTAATTTGAAATTGATTGACGGCTTACCTGAAGTTTTAGAGCATCAGTATGCCAGTCACGTCGGGTTCTATGATTTGCCGGAAAACAGCACTATCTACACTGAAAACTCTCGAGGCGAAGCTACGCTACTGGAGTTCAATTTAGGAAAGGGATGGGTGATGATATCAGGTCAGCCTTTAGAACATCAGCATCAACATGCGCAAACCGAGATTAATGAACTTCTACCACGTATTTTATCTCATTTGACAGGAGTAAATTTAGTTCAACCGGTATCAGAATACAAATTCTCAACTTGTTCTGCAGAATTTTCAACCTCATTAATGGAATAAAACTAAAACATCGATAAGAAGATAGCTTTTTAACATTGATAGCTGTGAATAATTCCTCCTAACAAAGTATTTGAGCTGCAATCTCCAAAGAGCGGCTAGATAAATTGTGAAGTGAGACGTTAAGTATCTCACCTTTATTGTCAACTTTGAGGACGATATCCGACTGAAGTATTACTTTTGTCAGGTTCCGGGCTTCATCTTTATGTGACATAAAATCACGTATTATTGATGTCTGATGTCCTGAATCGGTCATTTTTCTGATCTCTCTTACCCACACTTTACCCCCAAGATATGTACCTCGTTCTGCAAGTTTCATCTCTGTGGTCTCATTATTGCTCAACTTTACTCT
>PWNZ01000216.1 GCA_003564135.1 Candidatus Cloacimonadota bacterium | reverse complement strand
GAAGGTGAATGGCAATGGGCCGAGCAAGCCGGTGGTGCAGATTGGGACCTTGGCCACGGTATCGGTATCGACAGTGCAGGCTCTATCTATGTATCCGGTTATATACAGCGTATCGCCTGGTTTGATGATATACGAGTAGATGCTCAGGGATGGAATGATGTTTTCATAGCTAAATTAGCAGAAGCTGAAACTAGCATCTCCCAAGATGATAAAACTGCAGCCAGCCCTGATAAAAAGTTCTCTTTACACCGTAACTACCCCAACCCTTTCAACCCGGAGACAAGTATCAGCTATCAACTCCATCAGGACACAGATTCTGTTGAGTTAAAAATATACAACATGAAAGGACAAAAAATAAGAACACTCGTGCCTGCAAATCCCGCTTCAAAGGGTAACCACACAGTTATTTGGGACGGAAAGAACGAGCAGGGTCGTGAGACGTCATCGGGCGTGTATTATTACAGACTAAAGACTGATCAGCTGTACGAAACAAGAAAAATGATAATGATCCGTTGAGGTAGATAGTCTCTCTGCTATACCTCTTTTCAAACCTTATAAACTGCGGTAAAAAAGGATGTCCTCTGATAAAAACGATCATATCAATTCAGCAGTAATAAATAGAGAGGGGATAATCCTTGACAAGGTGTCCCAAGCTGAAATTATCCGATCAGGGGCGAGTTTATCTTAAATAATGCAGTAGTAATGCTTAAATCTTTCAAAGATTGCTGTAAGTGTAACGGAACGCTGTATTTATGTGGCAGGTACGTCGACTTTAGTAGGCATATTATTTCAATTCATCTTGCCGGATAAATCCGGCGATCCGGAAATCAACTGCATTATTCGAGTTTATAATAGAAAATTATTGGGTTACCATAGGGGAGACCACTTACAAGCCGGTCTGTTTTTGATGGGAATTGGGTAAATTACCGAGGTGAGTAAATGAGATATCGATAATATGAGATCCTTCAAAGTAAGCCGCATTATTCAGGCTCATCAGAGTTAATCGAGTAGTGTTCAGACCATCTTGATCTGGAGCATATTTCTTTACTTGAGTTTTCATCGTTTTTCTAGGCGGTCTCCCTACGTATTTAGATGAATGACGGGTAAAAACTGTTGACAATTATTAAGCTTAGTTGATGTTTAGCTACCATAATTGAAGGAGAATCAACGATGAAAGCAAAACTGATACTCAGTCTTATCCTGACGTCACTTTTTCTTTATGTGCAGGGAACTGAAGAAGATAAGGAGTTTCTCTCTTTAGCAAGTGAATATGTGACCGCAGAAGAGATAAGCCTAATAACGGACGACGGCATAAGAGCAGCCCGGTTTAAGGGCGATGATAAACAGGCATATTACTTCATCCAGAGCAACGACTATATTCAGCTAGAAGGTTATGAAGGGGTTACCAACCTGGCGATTATTGTTTCTTCAGAGGGCAAGGTTGATTCCGTCACAATAATAGATAGCGACGAAACCCCGTACTTCATTAGAAGAATAATCAGAGCAGGTTTTTTGGATCAATTCAATGGATATCCTGATGTTAATGATCTGACAACCGTCACCGGAGCTACCATATCCTGTGAAACGATAATTGATACCGTTGATCAGACAGCTGAGATATTTATTCAGTGGCTAAAAGACAGTACCTAAAGAAGACGTTAACAGCCCTATAAAACACCGATAAATAAGAAATATTAATCATAAAGCTATGATCATCAAGATTATTTATATTTCGCTTCAGCAACCTTTGGCATCAATTTTGGGGATTCTGGCAGAGTAAATCTCGGTGGCTAAGTTCTGCCGATAGTATGAAAAATCGAATCAGTATAGCCATAACGGTTACCGGATTTAGCGGGATAGCTGCACAACTGCTGCTGTTAAGAGAACTATTGATTGTTTTTGCCGGTAATGAGTTTTCCATAGGCATAGTGCTTGCCAACTGGCTTGTTCTCGAGGCCTTCGGCTGCTATTTTCTGGGCAAGAAAGCGGAGAACATTAAGGATAAAATAACAGCTTTTGCCGTTATCACGCTTCTGTTTGCATTATCACTTCCGGCTATGGTTTTTTTGACCCGCATCCTCAGGAATATCCTCGATATATCTATTGGTGAAGGGGTGGGGATATTGCCGATACTTTATTCTTCATTTTTCATTCTTTTACCTGTCAGTCTTTTACACGGTGCTTTGTTCACTTTTGGATGCAAAGTCTATTCCACATATTCCGATAATGATGCCCATACTATTGGGAAGGCTTATATATATGAAACAATCGGGACAATGCTCGGTGGCCTAAGCTGGACTTATCTGTTGATACCTTATTTTCACGTATTTCAAGTCGCTGTTGGCTTGGCTTTATTAAATGTGCTGGTCTGCTACTATTTACTGGCGGGGAAAACTCACTACGGTCTACTATTTCTGTGGAAGAACAAAAAGATTGTTAAAAGTGCGGTTACAATTATTTCCCTGCTGCTGTTAATCTTTGGGAGTTATTATCTAATATCGGGCAGAGTTGATGAGTTGCATGACAAATCAGTCGAATTGCAATGGAAAGGACAAAACATTGTTCATTATCAAAACTCAATCTACGGCAACATTGTTGTTATGGAAGTTGAAGGCCAATACACCTTCTTTTTTGACGGGATACCTCATATTACCACGCCTATCCCCGATATTATGTTTGTCGAAGAGTTTGTTCATCTGTCGCTTCTCAGCCATCCAAACCCCGAAAATCTCCTGATACTCAGCGGTGGTGCAGGAGGGATAATTAACGAAATCCTCAAGCATCCTACGGTAGAAAATGTTGATTATACCGAATTAGACCCCCTTTTAATGAAGCTCTTAAGAGAGTATCCGACCCGACTGATAGATAACGAACTAAACGATGAACGGGTCAATGTGATCCATACTGACGGCAGGCTTTTTCTGAAAATGTCCGAGGAAAAGTATGACGTTATCTTTGTTGGATTAAACGAACCTTCTGACTTGCAGACGAACAGGTTTTTTACCAAAGATTTTTTCTCTCAGGTAAATGAGAAATTACTTGATCCGGGGATAATCGCAATTCATTTGCCCGGGTCACTGACTTATCTCAATAATGAATTGAAAGACCTGAACAGTTCTCTTTATCACACTATGAAAAGTATCTTTCCCAACGTCAGGGTCATACCCGGTGATGGCACAAATATCTTTCTCGCTTCCAATTCGCGAAAGCTTTCTCTGGCAGATATGCAACGGTTTATGGAGCGTTTTCAGGAAAGAGAACTGCAAGCTGAACAGATGATGCCCTGGCATATCGAATATAAATTGAATCCCGGTTGGATTAGCTGGTTTCACGATTTCATCGAAAACGCCTCGGATAAGATAAACCGTGATTTTAAACCGATTGCTCTCTATTATAGTATTTCACATTGGAATGCCCTTTTTAATCCGGCTCTTAATAATATTTTTAGATGGTTCGAAAGAGTCGAACTCAAACATATTCTGATTGTGTTTGCTGTTTTGGCTGCTCTCATCATGGTGCTCAGGGCAAAAAAAGTGGTCTCCGTCCGTTCCGGAGCTGTATACTGCATTGGCACAACCGGTTTTGCCGGTATGATGTATGATCTAGTTTTAATCTTTGCTTTTCAGGTTATCTACGGTTATGTATTTGCCTGGATAGGTCTGTTGGTGACATTCTTTATGGCAGGGTCGGCAGTCGGTGCTTTTCTTATGACAGCTTACCTGCCCAGAATAAAAAACAATCTCCATCTTTTCATCAAGCTGGAGTTGATGATCGTTATTTTCACTCTGATACTACCGCTGATTTTTATTTTATTACAACCTCTATTAGACCGGCCGGCCGTTCTTTCTTCTTTAAGGTTAATTTTCTTGCCTCTCTCATTTTTCAGCGGATTCAGCGTTGGGGTACAGTTTCCATTGGCTAATAAGATATACCTCCACTCCGAGAGTAATCTAAGCAAAACAGCCGGTCTTTTCTATGGCAGCGATCTTTTAGGAGGTTGGCTCGGCGGGATTTTGGGCAGTGTTTTCTTGCTGCCTGTATTAGGACTGCTTGAGACATGTTTATTTGTAGTGCTGCTCAAGCTAACCAGTTTATTGACCATCTTTTTGGCATCAAAAAAATGAAGACCGGATTATCAAACTCTTGTTTGAAACAATCCCGGCTTTTTTCCGGTTAATACTTGACAGCCGCCGCATTTTCGGCTGTAGGATTATATATAATTGAAAAGGAGGCTATAAATGAGATTAATCTTAGATATAAAGTCAGCCGGAAAGCTGCTCATTTTGCTGATGATGCTGACAGCATACAGTAGTAGTCATGGGGGAGAGTTCTCTGCCCGCAGACCTACACATGAAGGAGGTAATGAGATGTCGGATGAAAAATCTGCCGCTATAAGCCCTGATTTCGAACCGGCTTATCTGGAGCTTCACAGAACAGGAGAATTGGCTGAACGTGCCGAAAAACTCTGGAAAGTTTTAGAAGCTTGTAATTTGTGCCCCAGAGAATGCGGCGTCAACCGTCTCGAAGGAGAAACCGGCTTTTGTCAGGCTCGTGGTACAAGGCTGGATATAGCATCGTATCATGCCCATTTTGGCGAAGAGAAACCGCTTGTAGGAAGAGGTGGTTCCGGCACGATATTTTTATCACATTGCGGTTTAAGGTGTGTTTTCTGTCAAAACTGGGAAGTTAGTCATAGTGGACGCGGTCAGAGAAGAAGCAAAAAAAGATTAGCCGATATGATGCTTCAGCTCCAGAGAAGAGGTGCTCATAATATCAATTTTGTGACTCCAACACATTATTTGCCCCATATATTAAAAGCTCTCGACATTGCTGCCCAAGATGGATTAAGGCTTCCGATAGTCTATAATACCTGCGGATGGGAAAAGCTGGAGATGCTCCAAGTTCTCGACGGTATTGTCGATATCTATCTGCCCGATTTCAAGTACTGGGATAGTGAAATGGCTGCAAAGTATTCAGCAGGTGCCGGATGTTATCCAAAAATTGCTAAGCAGGCATTAATCGAGATGAACCGGCAGGTAGGTGTGGCAAAACCGGCTTCCGACGGTATAATATCTCGTGGGCTAATGATCCGTCACCTTGTTATGCCAAACAGCGTCAGCGGCTCCGTAGAGATCATGGAATGGATAGCGGAAAATTTGCCCAGCGATACCTATGTCAATATCATGGCACAATACAGGCCGGCATACAGAGCTTATGATTATCCCGAAATATCGAGAATGATTAGTAACGAAGAATATCGAAGCGTGGTAAACAAAGCAAGAGAGTTAGGCTTGACCAATCTTGATGTACGCGGCTCCTGGTGGCTGAGGGATTGAGCTATATAGCCTTTTATCGGTCTTATCAGCTAAAGATCACAACTCTATGACCTGTATCGTCCTTTTCGAACGAGATAATCTTATCTTCACCAATCAGGTCGATTATTTCTTCATCACTGTATTGTCGAAAGACAAGTCCTGATTTTTCACCTTTTATGTAGTGTAATGAACCATCCGGCAACTGTTTTGCCTCTCCCTTAAAAATATCAACTCTATCTATAGGATCGAAGGTAATGATCATAGCAGCTCCGGGTTTTGTGACTCTGCACATCTCACTGATCGCTTTACGGGCTTTATCCTTCACTACATGATCAAGTACTGCTATACAAATTGCAGCAGAAAAGAAATCGTCGGGAAATGGGATATTATCCGGATAGCCGATGCCGAAAGTTCCCTGCAAGTTAAGCTTAATGGACACTTTCCGGCAAAAATCTACTGCTAACTCGGAAAAATCAACTCCATATGTCCGGAAACCCATCTTGGCTAGATAGCGAGCATTTCGCCCGCCGCCACAACCTAAATCGATGACAGAATCCCCTTCTTGCAGATATTTTTCACAAAATAAATCAAGAGTTGCTTCATGATTGCTTACAGAAAAATCATAAGTGTCGATATCAATTGTACTCAAGCGTTTATTCCAGAAATATTCAGGTGAAGACATAATTTACTCTCCTATGCTTAAATAGTTACCAGCGGTACCGGCACGCTGACTTTTTAACCCGTGAAACCTTTTTTCTGTTTAACCGGGTCAGTCGGCTGGCACGCCGGCTTCAGCCGGCAATTTTAACCATTCCCCCGGTTCTATCCATTTTGCAATTATACATCATACATTGTAAATCATACATCATTCTCACAGCCATGTCCGTTTCCTATGTTTAAAATTTCTCCCGCAGATTTCTCAGATTCCCCAGATTAATGGAACGCTGACTTTCAGTCGGCTGGTACGTCGGCTTCAGCCGGCAATTTTTAATCATTTTCTCGGGTGTCTGTCTTCACTAAAATTATACATCGTACATTGTAAATCATACATTATTTTCACAGTCATGGACGTTTACTATGTTTAAAATTTCTCCCG
>PWNZ01000034.1 GCA_003564135.1 Candidatus Cloacimonadota bacterium | reverse complement strand
TAGATTCTAAGTATCCGGAGACTGAGACAATATCCTCATCATCCCATGAAGACCAACCATCCTCACTAGCCGCCCACCCTAATATAGGAAGTGGAAGCAGGAGCAACAGAAAGAGTGAAGCGATGATAATCATAACTGTTTTTATTGGTGATGGTCGTGCTTTTCTAATCATATTTACTACCTATAGAATCTGTTAGGATGGAACAGTTCATCAGGCAATGAAACATCCCATTCAAGATCAGCAAGTCTTATTTCAGTACGAGAATTGTTTTTTATGTTCTTCATAATCAGGTGGGTAGCGACGTTCCTGTTGTCTATTACTTGGATATCGGAAGCCATTAATTGCTTACTTTTCGTTTTGTTATCATAGTAATCAATTTGCACGGGTATATAAAGTTCTTTGTCGATGTGAAATGTCAACTTGCTGTATTGGCTATCTTCATCTAGCGGAATACCGGAAATCTTCCATAACTGGGTGTTCTCTTCTATTACTTCAAAGTTTCGGTAGTCACTCATGAATCCACTTCCACCCATATCTTCATAAGTGAAATCACCACCTACTCCTCCGACAGATCCCCCGCGATCACCCGACCCGATATTTCTAACCCGACCTGTAGAAGGAAAGAAAACTCTAATAGTACCATCAAGGTCTAGAACCCTTAAACCTCTGATGCTTCTGGGTGTCACGAATTCCATGTGCGAATCGGTTGTGCCTCGAGCATAAGATACTATTCTGATTTCTCGATCATGCTCTTTAGCGTTTAGAGTCCGATATATTCTCATCGTCATTCTGCTTCTGGCAGAATCAGGAGAACGTTGTTCATCTACCATTTCCATTATTTCTTTAGGACTCTTAGCTCGCATCTCAACCGGTAAGACAGATGTCATAATGATCATTACAATTAAAATGGCTGCTATGTTAGTTAATCTTTTCATTTTTTTTCCCTCCATTGTTTTTTTTCAATCCTAATAGGGCAGGTAGGGTGATAACGGTAGCTAAGAAGCAAGTACCTATACCGATAAGAAGCAGAACTCCTATCGACGAAATTGTTTCCATAGTACCAATAGCACCTAATGATCCAAATCCTATCATAGTGGTTAAGGTCGTCAGCAGGACTGCTTTTCCACTGTAACGCAATGTTTTTACTATATCTCCATTTTCATGACGATAGCGGTGTAGGATATGCATAGCATCATCAGTACCTATTCCGATAAGCAACGGCAGTACCAGACCGGCAGTCAACGTAAGCTGGGTGCCCGTCAACGGTAGTATTCCGAACAACCACAGCAGACCCAAAACCACCATCATAAAAGCTAAAATGACATGCTTGATAGTTCTGAAGATGACGAACAATAGTATAAAGACAACAATCGCAACATATATGCCGGCTTTAGCAGCTTCAGTGAATATCTCATTGATTAAGGCTATATATATTGGAACTGAACCGGTAAGCCCGGGGTCAATCTCTGTTAGCGAAGAATGATATTCGAGAATCCGATCGCTGCTCTCTTGGGTTTTAGCCGTCGGCATGATCATTGCCATGAATAAATCGCTATCCTTTGAGATAAATTGGTCTCTCAGGTGTAATGGTATATCCTGAATAGTAGGGGTTCGATCGACCGTCATATTTTGCTGTTGGCCCGCCATTTTTTCGGCAAAAGCGGCATCTAAAGCAGCTAGACGGCGGGCACTGGCAGCAGGTTCAGCATTTATTGCCTTGATAGCTGATTGAAATACTTCTCGGCCCGGTTTTCCAACCTCAGCACCAATTATCTCCCTGATCATAGCATCACGTCGCTGTGCAACCATGTTATCCTCACCTAATCCTGCAACAGCGAGATCACCTAATTCTATGACATTCCACTCTAGACGTTGAATTTCTTCTAGGAGACGGTCAATATCTTCAGCTGTCCGAGTTGAAGTTTTGTCTAAACCGGTTATATCTTTAGCTTGACCGGGACCGGCAGGCCCACCAGCTGTAATTATTTTAATTCTTTCTTCTACCTCGTTTTCCGGCGGGAAAAAATCAGATGCAGAAGCAACGCGAGCTACTAAATATTCCTGTCGGAATTTGTCGGTCATCTCTCTTAGTTCTTCTAATGATTCATTAACAGAAAACGAGACAAAAGGAGCGATTCGCATCTTATCGATAATTTTTTTCTGAGTTTCAGTAATGGGATGATTACGGGGAGAGTTGTTCATTGGATCATAATCAATGGTATTTTTTGTTATTGCGATAACAGAAACAATCGTCAGTAGCAAGGCCAATACTAATGCAAAGATCGGATGCTTCTCTATATATTTTCCGAGATTAGCCATAAACGAGAAATTTATCATTGGTCGCTTGCGTGTTTTTTTTATCTCATCACTCCCTCCTAAAACTATTATCAAGGAAGGTAATAATAATACCATAGACATCAAGGTTATCAAAACACCCATGCCGGCAACTATACCGAATTCTTTAACAGCTGGTGCGCTGGAAAATATTCCTAACGAAAAGAAGGCACAAGAGGTAGTTATACCACCTAATATAATAGGTGTTCCTCCTGAATGCATAGTGTTATGCATAGCTTCGGCCGGCTTCTGACCTTTTAACCGGAAGTCATCATAATTACTAATCAAATGGATGCCGAAATCAATACCTAAGCCAAGAAGTATCACTGCGAAAATCGAGGTTATCATGGTTATTTGGCCAAATGTTATTGCTATTGCTCCCACGCTAATCAGAATGCCGATGATCAAAGCGAGTACAGCTAAAAAGATTTTTCTAACCTTGGTGAAGGAGAAGAAGAAAAGTACTAATATCAGTACTAAGGCGATCAAAGTAGGAAACATCATATCAGAACCTACTGCTTGATGACGGGCGACTATCCAACCGATCTCACCACCTATATTGACTTCTACACCTTCTAACTCGCTGCTTACCTGTCTGGCGATATCATCAACCCCATAAACTGATGCATATAACAAATCGATGTCCTCTGTACCATAGGACGGTAATAAACTGAAAGTCAGCATATCCTCTTCCGATGACCAGTTATACTGTTCACCTATAAACATGCTTTCCAATAACTCTTGAGCCGCTAAATCCCAGTACTCATCATTGTTTTCTTTTTCTGAGGTTAGTGATGTTCTAATGGCATTTATCTTCCTTTCAAATCCGGCCAAAGTTGCAATGCCATTCCATTCATCTTGTTTAGTTGTAAACTCATCGTCATCTTGCAAGACAACATCTTCTAAGGTATTATTAAGCATAGTTAATGACCCTAAAACACTGCGCTGCTCTAATAAGCGTTGGATGTTGTCAATATCATTGATGTCATCTGTCAGCATTAAGCCCCATTTCATAGGGTAATCACTATCAGCTCGAAGATTTATTGTTCTGAATAAACTATTCAGCTCTTCATTCTCGGATATTCGTTTTTCCACCAATGTCGCTGCTTGAACCATTAGCTGTTTATCTTCACCTTCAACTGTAACAACTAGGGAAAAAGCAGTTCCAAAAGAATCTAAGACATCAAAAAACCTCTGAGCTGTTGGATTATCTTTAGACATTAGGTCTTCAGGATCAACAATAACTTCAATATTCCGACTTATAAGTAAACTTGTCAGGGTAAGTAGAACAAAGATGATTATAACTAACCACCAACGCTTAATGGTAATGTCGGCAAGATGGTCGGTAAATGCTTTATTAGTCATAATTTGCTCCTTATAATGTATGGTTTTTATGGTGGTATTTTATGATATTTTGATACCTTTATGGCTTTAAGATAAGGCAGATGGTTACAAGATCAACTGTAAGAGAAAGCCTTTCTCATACTTTCTTCATCAAATATTTTTATAGAGCTTTCCGGAGCTCCGAGAATTCTCTGCATAGCCTGTTGATATATTTCAGTCTTGCGAATTATTATCTCGACTGGAGGTTTCATGTCATAGTCATTGTATAGCTCTAGTATGGCATCGTTTAAAACAGTGCTTAATTTAAGCAGCAGTTCAGCTATTTGCTCACAGCTTTTTAGATCGAAAACCTTCTCTTCAATGCCTTGTTTGATGACTTTTTCTAGTTCAGGTGCAAATATACCGGAGTTTTGACGTTCTAATTTATAACGGATAATCATATATCTAGGATCCATGAAGATGCGGTAGATTGCATGCAGCGTCTCTTTCATTTCTGCTTTTATCCGAACAGCATTACAAAATATAGCGTTTATTTTCTCGATTGCATTGAGTCTTTCATCTCCAACAATAGGCGTAATACCTGCTAATACAAGTCCGGTTCTTTCAGATACGACAGCGTCTAAAAGCTCTTCCTTAGACTTAAAATAATAGTAGAATGCTCCTTTGGATAAGCCTATAGTTTTGATTATAAGATTGACTGAGGTATCTTCATACCCTTTTTCCGTGAAAAGCTTCATGGACGTATCCATGATTTCTTTTTTTCTTTCATCATATTCTTTTGATATTCTGGCCATTTTGAGTCTCCTTGCTGGGCTAACTGTTTACCAATACTGACTGACGGTCACTGACTGACCGTCGGTACAAGCTTTTCCAGGTGCTTTATTTTGTCAATTTATTTTCCATTGTGCAGTATTTAATCAGTCGGAAAAAACCCTATATAATTCTATATATAGTATCGAGCACTTAAATGGAGGGTAATATGCAAATCCTTGATATAGGCATTACTCTTCAGTTTGAAGCGGCATTTTATTGGAATATAAATTGCTTCGTATTTCAGTTATGGTACATGCTTGAAGATTACCGAAGGCTTGTCTGTCTCCAGTAGCTTTATAGCTAAAATATTTACCGACAAAAATATAATAAAAAATAGATTACGAGGTTATAAATGAAGCAACATATTCTTAGTTTCTTGCTGGCTTTGATAGCGATTACCAACCTATCCGCTATCAATAACTTAGGTGGGCTTCACCCATCTTTGTCGAATGTGTCAGAAGATTACTTGAAAAATAACAAGATGATCCCTGTAGTAATTGAGTTAACAGATCAATATGATACATTAGAATTGTATCAAGAAGTGATAAACTTGAGCAGAACAGAGCGTCGGGCGCATACTGTTAATACTTTACAGCAATATAGCATTGAGCGACAATCAGACCTAAGAGATGAACTGATTTCTATGGAAGCAGTAGGGTTAGTAAAAAACGTTACTTTCTTATGGATTGTCAACGCGATATGCTTACAAGCTTCCTATTCGACTCTCCAAGAATTATCATTAAGAAATGACATAGCAACGATATTTTACGATGGCTGGGAGAATCTATTGATATCAGAACTTGATGATATTGACGACTCGAGAGAAAATGGTATAATAGCTACCAGAAACAAAAACTTGGCTACCGGAAGTCCAACAGCAAATGTTACCAGGATTAGAGCACCTCAAGTTTGGGGCCAAGGTTACAGAGGTGAAGGGGTGACAATAGCTGTATTAGATACCGGTGTTAACTATAATCACCGTGACTTAGTTAACAACTTGTGGAATCATCCCAATTATCCTAATCATGGCTATAACTTTGTTTCTGATACCAACGATCCCATGGACGATAATGGACATGGTACACATTGTGCCGGGACGGTTGCCGGTGACGGCACCAGCGGTAGCCAGACAGGTGTAGCGCCTAATGCCACAATAATGGCGATCAAAGTGTTAGCTGCCAACGGTAGCGGTAACTATCAATCAACAGTCTCCGGTATCCAGTTTTCAGTCGAGAATGGAGCAGACATCCTTAGCATATCCCTGGGATGGAGGAATGCTAATGAGGCTATAAAAAGATCTATAAGGCAAACAATGGTAAATACTATGAATGCGGGTGTTGTCGCATCTGTTGCTGTAGGAAACGAGGGTCGTAATCCTAATGTCCCTAACAACGTCAGAACACCCGGTAATTGCCCCGCTCCATGGCAGCATCCCGATCAGACTCTACAAGGTGGTCAAAGTGCTGTTGTTTCTGTCGGTGCAACTGATAATAACGACAGGCGTGCTAACTTTTCATCTATAGGGCCGGTGACTTGGTCTAATGTCAGTCCTTTCAATGACTATCCCTACGGTCCGGAGATGGGGCTTTTAGTGCCAGATGTTATGGCCCCGGGAGTTAACATCAATTCTTTAAGGCACGATAATAACACCGGATACAGAACTACCAGTGGTACCTCGATGGCAGCACCGGCAGTAGCGGGAATAATGGCTCTTATGGTGTCAAAAGACCCCCACATAACACCTGAAGAAGTATCGAGAATATTAGAAGAAACAGCTGTTAATTCGCCAGAAAGTAAAAACGGAACTTTTGGTTCAGGCCGGGCAGATGCTTACAATGCTGTTGAAGAAGTTGTAGGCACAACTCCACCAAATCAAGCTATCCGCCCCACACCACAAGTTGGAGCACAGTTTATTGGCAGCC
>PWNZ01000113.1 GCA_003564135.1 Candidatus Cloacimonadota bacterium | reverse complement strand
TTTAGCAGTCAACGCACCATTAATTTTTCACTCTTTACCGATGATTTCGTTAATAAAACTTTTGTAAAATGGCTTGTTGCACGGGCAATTTAAAGTACTCCGCAACTGTTCACCATTCATTGTTCATTGTTCCCTCAACTCTTCTCCGCTCACCGCCCTCTGCCCTTCCAACCACGAACTTCCTCAACTATCTGTTCATTGTTTATTAATTTTTCGTGTAACTTCTTGTTGCTTTCGTGCCCCCATCTTTACCTATTCTACTAATTAACTCTAAACACTAAACTTCCTTCTGCTCTTAGCTCTTTTCTAAACTCTAACCCAACTTGAGCAAACTTTTCATTAGTTCCGCCACTTATGACTCTGCATATTATCTTAGATAAGTATATCAATTCTGTTCTCAAGGTATATCAAAATGATATATTTTATCGTCTCTTTTTGAGATTTATTTTAGAGATTTGTGCCAGGAATCGGGCTCACACGTTTCCTATATCACTGACTAACAGCTTTTTAAAGCTACTTACCGCTCTCCAGGAATTGTCTTAAAAAGTTATGGCACGTTTATTGCAACAATACATAGACAAAATAAAGAAAAATGATGGAGGCTCTAATGAGACCAATAATGATTATAACCCTAATATTTTTGGCAGTAAGCGTTAACGTAACTGCTATGGAAGACTTATACCTAAATGATTATGGGTGGGGAAGCGATTATCACACCGATCAATTATTTAATGATATTCTTGGAGAATACCGGTCTTTTTACGAATTTCAGGACAATAAATTGGAAACAATCAATAACGAATACTTTCAGGAAATCTATGATGAAACATTGCTCTTTGATTACAATACCGATCAATTAACTAAAGAAATACTTGAAGAATACCGGCCTTTTCACGAAACCATGGAAAGTGATTCTGATGTTTATCAAGAGAGCGATATGGAATTGATTGATATTGAAAAACTACTCTCATTTTCTTCTATCAACAACGAAAAGGATGAGTTTAAGAGCAACATATACCTGGCAATGAATTCCTTGGAAAATTCTGTTCACGGTCTGGAAAATATACCGGGCAACAGATCCGTATCTGTAAAGATAATCCGTTCTCGCGGTAATGATCCCTATTTGGGAATCGTTACGGAAGAATTAACAGTGGGTCAAGCTGCCGATCTGGGCTATAATAAGTTTTACGGAGTTATTGTCGACAGGGTAGTTCCCAACAGTCCGGCAGGATTACAACGAATACTTCCAAATGATATTATAATGGAAATCGATGGCAATAAGATAGTTAATAAAAGAATCCTCCTCAGCATCGTTGCTTCCTATAATGTAAGAGATACCGTGGAGATGAAGATTTTCCGTAACCGTCAAGAGATGGTGACTGACATTACCTTTGGCACTCGTGATGAAGAATACGAAATGGAATCTGAAGTTTCCGAACGGGTCAGAAAACCAAAACTTTCTGTGGGTAATGGTGGTCTCGGTTGGATTCCAGTGTGGTATACTCCCGATTCAGAAGACATCAACTCTTTGATTGGTGATTTGGGTTTTCCCGAGCTTGACGACAGAGGCCAGTTCCTAAACGGTTTCGGCCTTAAAGGAAATATCGGAAATGGTCTTTTCTTAGGTGGTTCAATAGTTAGCTATACTCAGGAACGAAGAACAAGGCCCGATAATCAGAACTCAGGTATTGATGTTATCCGCAGAATGAAATATAATGTAAGATATGGCGGAATAACCTTGGAAAAACGAGTGCCTATAACCGGAAAAATTGTAACTTCTTTCGGCTCGATGTTAGGTTGGGGCAGAACTTCTCTCGAGGTTTCTCAAACGGACGGTAATTATAATTGGGATACTCTCAATAATGATTTATCCGATTCAAGCAACAACTATATAAACCTGTCCAAAGGACACATTTTTCTGCAACCTAAAGTAGAGCTGTACTATCGCTTGAATAATTGGTTAGCAATAAGAAGCGAGGTAGGTTATATTGCCTCTTATTCCTACAATTCCGGATGGAATGCAATAGATTCGGGAGATGATTATCAAGTCAAAGGTTCTCCGGAAACATCCTTTGACGGATTAACATTCACTGTTGGCCCTTGGTTTGGGTTCTGACATTTCACTTAACACTGCAAGACATATTCTTTGACCGGGCTGAGTTTTCAGCCCGGTTTTTTATCAAAAAACTTGACACAAGATTAACAATTTAGAAGAATGAGACACTTATAATATGTTGAATTTTGAGGATAACAATGCTTAACTTGGCGGAAAAAGTCTTTACCGGTCTTGTATCGATTGCTATGGTCATGTTCTCTTCATATGAGGGGAATAATGCCGAATTTTCAAAGATATTGATCAACCATAATCCGGAAAACATCAGGATTAGAACGGTGTTGGTGAATGCTTTTGAAAACGATTTTGAACAAATATTCCGCTCCGGTACTCCCATCATAATAAATTATAATTTTCAGGTAAAGAAAGAGGATACGATCATTGCCGTCAAAACATACAAAAACTCGGTAGTATTCGACCCCATGAACCGTTTTTTTCAAGTGAATGCAGAAGCGGCAAATCACCATACTTTCGTTCATTCTTTAGAAGAATTAATACCTCTGCTATCTGAGGTAGATATTTTCTTTGATCATTGGAACGTGACGGGCACCTACCATTTCGAATTATCAGCTGATATGGAAAAGGTTTATTTATCCTCTCTGGACAGGGAGTTCGATCTGCTGCTTCTTTGGAATTTAAAAGCTCCTGTTGCTACTTTCGAATATACGGTGGAACGATATGAAAGTTAATCTCAGCTTAAGATCTATTGTCATAATTCTCTTTCTTGTTTTATATTTGAGCAGCTTGCTAATCTTTAACGCCTTTTTCACTAATCAACAAAGAGAAATTGATAAGGCCTATAAGAACTTTCATATCGATGAATCATTGGCCGAATTGAGCTTCAAAACAAGCCAGGATAGCTTGCGGGCTAAACAGATGGCCGTTAATATCAGAGAATCGCTGATGGCTATCGAAATGATCCGGGCTGAAACACAGATTTACTCAATTTTTTTCCTCATTCTATTAATGATTATCTCGATTGCCATTTTTGTTGTTATATTTTACAAAATCACTAAACCCCTGAAAGAATTGCAAACTGCTACGGCTAAAATCAGAGACGGAGATTTTTCTGTGTCATTGCCTGTGTCGGGTATTAAAGAAATGCGTCTGCTTCAGCAATATTTTAATAACATGTCTCAGGAATTAGATAACACTCAACGTAAGCTTTTACTGGCAGAAAAGGAAATGATCTGGAAAGAACTGTCGAGGCTCTTAGCTCATGAAATCAAGAATCCTCTTACACCTATCCGTTTATCAGTCCAGCGTTTGGAAGAGAAATTTGTTTCTGATCCTGAAAAGTTTAACAAAATTTTCCCGGAGGCAATCAATATTATAAACCAGGAAATGAATAACCTAAGAGAATTAGTGCAATCCTTCTCCAACTTTGCTAAGATTTCAAGGCCCGACATGAATACCCTTGATCCCGCTCCTGAGATAAAAAAAATTGTGAGTCCCTACTTCCATGACTATAATATAAAAACAGACCTGCACGAGGAAACGCTAATAAAATTTGATCAGACACATTTCTATCAAATCATTACAAATATACTCCAAAATGCTGTTGATGAGAGCAACCCGCAGGATGAGATCGTTATCAAACTATCAAAAATAAACGATCATGTTGTAATAGAGATTAGAGATCAGGGAGAAGGAATTCAGTCTGAAGATTTACCGAGAATATTCGACCCCTATTTTACTCGTAAAAAACGAGGAACCGGTCTGGGACTGGCAGTAGTTAAAAAACTCTGTGAAGCTAATAGTTCAGAGATACAAGTTTATAGTAAAGTAAATGTGGGAACCACCTTTGCGTTAAAAATCAAGGAGCACAAATGAGAATATTGATTATTGATGATGAAAAGAACATTTGCCTGACTTTAAGCAGTATTTTGGAAGATGAAGGTTACCATTCCCATGCACTGCAAGACCCTGTTGAAGGTTTGGAATATGTCGCCGTAGAAATACCCGAAATTGTCTTACTCGATGTTGCAATGCCTCACATGAACGGATTGCAAGTGTTAGAGAAAATAAAGGCCGTTGATAAGGATATACAAGTTATTATGATCTCCGGACATAGCGGCATTACCGAAGCAGTCACCGCAATCAAATTAGGTGCTTTCGACTTTTTAGAAAAGCCTTTGAGCCTGCCGAAAGTCAAGATATGTGTAAAAAAAGCATGCGAATTCAGCATTATGACTAAAGAGAATGCAAGATTGAGGTTAGATTTTTCATCTAATCTTGAACTAATCGGAGAAAGCAAGAAAATGAAAGAGTTGAAAAGCATCATCTCGAGAGTTGCTCCAACTGATTCTAAAGCACTTATCCGTGGTGAGAGCGGCACCGGTAAAGAATTAATTGCTTATGCTATCCATACAAACAGCCGGCGCAAAAAAGCACCTTTCGTAAAATTTAATTCCGCAGCTATTCCCAACGAATTGGTTGAAAGTGAATTATTCGGTTTCGAGAAAGGAGCTTTCACAGGCGCAATCCGCAGTAAAAAAGGCAAGCTTGAAGAAGCAGACAAAGGAACCATACTTCTTGATGAAATAGGTGATATGAGCCTTTCAGCTCAAGCAAAAATATTACGAGTTGTTCAAGAAGGTGAGTTCGAGCGAGTAGGAAGCAACCGTAAAGAAAAGATTGATACCAGAATTATTGCAGCTACTCATAAAAACCTTGAAGAAATGGTCAGTAACGGCACATTCAGAGAAGATCTTTACTTTCGTTTAAATGTTATACCTATTATCAGCCCTCCCCTTAGAGAACGTTGCGAAGATATTCCACTTTTAGTTGAGCATTTTTCTCTGCTCTTTCAAAGAGATATGAAAATACCGAAAAAGAAGTTTTCGGATGAAGCTCTTAAGGAACTGCAATCCTGGTATTTTCCCGGTAATATACGTGAACTGCGAAACCTCATAGAAAGAATCTATATCCTTGTTGATGGCAATGAGGTGTCCTTAGAAGATCTTAACAGCTATAATCTTCATGATTCCCACCGTAATAAACAGTTAAAAGACAATAACCTGAATGACTCTTCTTTCTGGGAAGAGACAAATTATTTCCACAGTAAGAAAAAGGATTTCGAAATCCGGTATTTGACTGAACAACTAAAAAAGCATGATTACAACGTCAGCCAAACTTCTAAAGCACTCGGTTTACAACAAAGCAATCTTTCAAGGAAAATAAGGGAACTTGGTATCTCAGTGGTCTGAAAGCCACAAAGCTTGTAATGTTGAACCTATTCATACAGCCGGAGTTAAGCTCTCATATTAAACCCCAATAATGCAGTTCCTTTTCCGGAACGCTGAATTGGCTGAGTTCCTCGCCAAGCTCACTTTGGTAGTCTCATTCGGGCTGGTCCGCTGGATTTTGAACTTGTGAAATCTTCTTTTCTATTTCACAGGTCAGGAAAAAAGATTTCACGGGTAAAAAAGGCGACGTTCCGGAAAATCGACTAAACTATCTGGGTCTACAGAAGACTGACTAGCTAAACAAAACACCGGCTTTGACAGGTCTTCAAAGCCGGTGTTCTTTCAGTTATTATCGATCGGTCTGTTATTCTTCTATTATGCTTTGATTACTTAATTATCATAGTTTTACTATGAATTTCTTGTTTTTCTGTTTTTATTCTGAAGAAATAAACACCGCTAGACACGGGACTGTGGCTAGAATCACGACCGTCCCAAAATAGGTTATGACTACCTGCATTAAAATGATCTGAAGTGATTGTTCTTAGGTGCTGTCCTTTGATATTGAATATATCCAAGCCTATTTTACTATCTTGGGGGATGTTGAAGCTGATATTGATCAATTCACCGTTTATCAAGCGGTTTCTGGAGATTGGGTTAGGGTAATTAGTGACTGTCAAACCGGTCAATTCTTCTGACGGGAATTCATCTTCTATAGCGGTGAAATCAGACGTTTCAGTTGCCAGATGCAGTTGTCTCCCTTCCGGAGTTTTCAGATAGACCAATATAGTCAGTTCTTGGTCTTCAGAGCCGAGTATGAGGCCACTTTTTTCTTTATCATAATTTTCATGCCAGTCAATTTGATGATTCCAGGAAACAGTCTCAATGTGTTCACCGTCTCTATAGGTATCGATAATAATCTGTGAATGGTTTTCAACCGATGCCCAGAGTATGTGTCCGTAGAACCGGTGTATAGTTTGCATCATATTGGGTTTAATTCGACTGTCAACGTGGTTTAGTGTATGCTGTGGAATATTATAGACGAGAAGCTCTGCATTGTAATTACCATCCTGATTGTTGGTTATAGCCAGCAAATAAAGATGATCTTCGACAAATATTGTTTCTTTAATAAATGCATTTTCTGAAATCTGCAGGTCATGTTTCTCATATTCTTCGCTTTCATCGGGAAAGATGAGCAGCTCTGTTCCGGTTATTATGGCGACATCTTTTCCGTTTGTATCTATCAACAGATTATCATCTTCATAGCGCATCTGTTTAGTAAGAATGTGATGTGGTTCTCCGTTCCCGTTTTTATCGATTGTATAGTAATGGAATGCTGTATTATCGGGGTTTCTTGCGAACAGAGAAGGTATAGCAACCGGTCCCATAGTAGAGAAGCGATTATCGGGATAGAGGATAGCCTCATAGCCTGTAAATCCACCATCAGGATAGGAACTGCCGTATTGGGGTGGTGTATCCGGTTCAATACTGTTGTCGATATCCCACATCCCCGTATCATAATCCTCTGTTCCGCTGCGGTTGAGATCTCCCTGTCTTGTTTGAATTATTGAACCAAAGAGGTTTAATTCACCTCTGTCCTTGACTATTGATGGTGCTTCATGCGGGTTAGGTGTATTTGCCGGCAATCCGGGTACATCATATATAGGTCCCGGTTCGGGCCATAGGGGGTTATACCAAGGATAATCCAGCCCCGGAGGCCAGGGGTTTAATACTGTCGTCGGATAATGAAACAGGTGTAAATCAATATTCTCATGGTATTCACCTCTAACATACTGCAGAGGTGTGGACCCTTTAGGATATTGATACTGAAAAGAGAAAACACCGTCTTGCCAAGGCTCTACTCCCTGTCCGAGGGCATAAAAAGCTCCGTATAGATATATATTTTCAGTATTCGGTCGTTTTCTGATGTTGTCTACGGGACAATAATGACCATATTGAATGTAAATGGACTTCTCCGAGATTAAACCAAACATATCGGTCTGATTTACCGGTAGGGTAAGTTCACCATTCTCATCTATCCCGTCAGCTCTGAGACCCGGTTGTGTGTTAGTATAGGTGATGTCATCTTTTATGTAAATGTCGTGTGAACTGCCCCAGGTTTGACGGCCACTTACTTCACCACTTATCCAAAGCTCCATCGGAATGAATGCCGAAGAGTTTGTCAGAGAACCACTGGCCACCTCCAGCCAAGTTGTATCGGTTTGCGGCATTCTATTGACATCGAGGCTGTCTCCGATTATTCCATAGGGAGGGTATGAGCTATAGATTGTGAATTGATTAACACCTTCAATCCAATCATCTTCATTCTGAGGTTGATCTACAGTAACTTCGCCAAGCATGATTGTATAGGTGGATCCCTCCAGTGTCACATGAGCTATTGCGTCATCTCTAACAGTTGAGCCCAATGGATAAGCACCGGTTGCCCGGACTGAATTACTAAGGTGTTTTATTTCGATATTATCGAAGTTCTCAATTAACCCGCCGAGAAATATCTCTTCTTCGGGGAAATCATTTCCGCCGTCCGGATAGACTCGAACATTTCCGCCGGTAGTAACTAATCCATGAAATGTAGGCCAATTATTCTCTGCTATCCAAATATCACTATTGGTATGTAATCTTCCGTTAATAATATCTTCTGCGTAGAATCTCTTACCGCCCGGAGTGCCGTCGAGCCTTTGCAATTGATCGGTAAAAAAGTGAGGTGCATGTTCAAGGTCTCTTTCCGTAACCAGAATGTTCTGTTTATTGTTTGATAGAGCAATAAGGGGTGTATCTACATTGTTTTCGGGCAGCTGTTCGGATGATATTTCCGTTCCTGACCGGTCTAATTCGAGCAGCCGGATTATGTAGTCACTATTGTATAATATCTGTAAATTACCTTCACGATTAATGATTATCCGGGGCTTATTCCGGAATCTTATAGTATCAGTATGATCGCTGAAGAGCTTGGTTTCGAAGTCCAGATTGACCAAATCAACGGTGACCAATTGCAGTCTGTTAAAACCGGAGTATCTATCCGCTGATGAATAGACAGCATATAGCTGACTATCATCAATCACAAAGCTGCAATTGCTTCCCTCTTGGTATTCATTGTGATCCCTGTACAAATTAACTGATTCGCCGAAAAAGGCCGGCAGATGCGAAAAAATGGACAGGAATATGACGGTGACTATTATTGACAGCAGGTTTTTCATTTTTCCTCCTAAAATTTTAAACCGTCATTGCTGACGACTATGGAATGGGTTTTAAGGCTTAATATGAATGCTTCTCCTAACGCCTTCGAAAAGTTACATGGTAAAAACGACACCCCAAGTTTTACCGTTTTTTTTGTGACACCTATGTGATGAGCTAACATCATACCTCCTATTTGGTTTTTACTTTTAGGATCGCAGCACAACTATGATTATGCGCATCTTCATCTTTCGATTTGATGATTAGGAGAGTTCTCTATTATGTCAATAAAAAAAACTAATATTTACAAATTGAGATTGGTTCTCTGTTTCAATAATCAGTTATGATAAAGATACTATTCGAAGGATATGTAAAAGAAAAAGCTGACAGTAAGGTTCTGTAGTGACTATTTGTCCTGTAGCAGTAGAGTTTCCAAACAGAAAATCAGTATCAATAAGGGGTAGATTTTTTTTCTTTAATCGCCGAAACTTATTCCGATCCCTTTAGCGGTTTTTATTAGTGGATCTGTGGTTGAGACATAGTTATATTTCTTTATGACCTCTTTTATCGGGACGGAGATGATCTCGGGATGTTGATAAGCTACCATTTCTCCGAACTTTTTTTCGAGCATAAGCTCAAAGGCTTTAACACCAAACTGTGTGGCCAGTATTCTGTCGTAGGCAATGGGTGTTCCGCCTCGTTGTAAGTGCCCTAAAACGGTTTCTCTGATTTCACCTTTGCATCCGGTGGCTATTAACTGCTCTTTAAGCCTTGTTGCTGAGCCCATTAGTTTAGGATTTCCTTCTCCTTTTTCATCGAGGCTGTGTTCATCTGCCCGGTCTTGTATTACCTTAACACCTTCTGCCACAACGATGATAGCGAAGCCCTTACCTCTGTGGAAACGTTGTTCTACTCTTTCAGCAACGATATCGATGTTGTATGGTATCTCGGGTATTAAGCAGACTTCAGCTCCACCGGCGATTGCCGAATGTAAAGCTATCCAGCCGGCATATCTGCCCATAACCTCCAATATGAGAATCCTGTTGTGGCTTTCGGCTGTGGTGACGAGTTTATCTATTGCTTCGGTGGCTGTATTTACAGCTGTTTGGAAGCCGAAAGTAAAATCGGTTATGCTCAGATCATTATCTATAGTTTTCGGAACACCGATAATATTCAATCCTTTTTCATATAAGGCTTGGGAAATCCTTTGTGAACCGTCACCACCGATATTGATTACCGCATCTATACCCATCAACTGCAATTTTCTAATCAATTCATCGGACCGATCCACATTGGTATAGCTGCCGTCAGTTTGTTTAACCGGCCAGGCAAAAGGGCCTCCGACATTGGTAGTGCCTAAAATTGTTCCACCTTTGACGTGGATACCGGCGACCATCTCCTCCGTTAAAATCATTATTTCCGACGGTTCCCAAAGAACTCCGTTGAAAGACTGATAACTCCCTACTATTTCCCAATCTTTTTCCTGTGACGCTCTCTTTACTATAGCCCTGATGACGGCATTCAATCCGGGGCAATCACCACCACCGGTCAATACTAATGCTCTATTCATATTTGAACCTCCCTGTTGTTCGGGTTTGAATACTACTAGTGAGTATGACTAATAAGAAAACGAAGTATAGAAAGCTAACCTTTTTGTCAAGCTTATCAACGCTGATGAGGGATTGAAGGAGAAATAAGGGGTAAAGCAAAATCACAAAATATATGGGGTCGGGAAGTCTGAATTTATCTTTGAAATCTACATCATCCATTCTCAACACTAGACACTTTACTCTTTGCCCTTCTATGTACAACGGACGGCTCGGCCGTTAAAAAAGTAACAGCCCGGCGGTATGTTATACGAAAAAAACAGACCTGTTTTCTGACTACACCGGTCGAGACCGTTAAGAAAAGAGAACCTATAATCAGGCAGCATTCTTGATTTTAGTAGAGAAACGATAATTATTGGGGAAAGGTTTAATACAAAAAACCGGCTTTCATGCCGGTCGAATTACGAAAACTGATGATTCTGAATAGCCTCCACAATCATCAGTCTATTCTGTCAATTCTGAAGACGAACCCTAAATAAACAATTTCGTCCACTTTTCTCAATAAATTTCCACCAAAATACCTTCTATAGCTAATTCCCTCCTGAACGGTCTCGTTACTCCTATTTAAAAAAGTTTGATTATAATACCTTTAAACCATAGTAGAAAGCATCAGAGTCAACTGTCTTGAGACAGCTATATTGTTATGACCATGATACAGCTAATATTTCACTAAAAGCCTTTAGCTACATTCATATCTATGCACTTCACCCTATTTATTTATCTTTTTATGTCAAGAGGTTTCTGTGGGATGCTTCAGAAGCATGATTAGCTCGGTTTATTTTTACTCTCACGTTTTTGATTGACACTATGACCTTAAAAAACCATCAATCGTGAAAATAGCACAATGAGGAGATAGAAAGATGGAAGATCACAAAACCGTAAAGCGTTTCGATAATTCACCTGAAGCTAACATGGCTAAAGATTTTTTAACTAACAACGGCATTTTAGCCGTTATCACCGACGAGCATGTAGGACAGATATTCAGCTCGGCAGTTAAGGGAATCAAGTTGGTAGTTCCACTTGATCAATATGAAAAGGCTAAGAAATTGCTCGAAGATGAAGGATTTGCCGATGATGTTTATACCGAATCGGTTGTTGAAATATTAGAAGAGTCGGGAGCATTGTTAGCAGGTCATTTCAAGTTGACATCAGGACAGCACAGCAATCGTTACATCGAAAAAATTAAGGTTATTCAATACCCTGACAAAGTGGAAGCTCTCTGTAAGATGCTGATTGAGAAGATAGGCGATACAGATGTAGATGTTGTTATCGGTTTAGCGATGGGAGGGATTGCTTTAGGTTATGAGGTAGCCAGACAAATGGGCAAAAGGTTTGTCTTTACACAGAGAAAAGATGGTAAAATGACTATCAGAAGTGGGTTTGATGTAAAGCCCGGTATGAAAGCTCTTATTGTCGAGGATATAGTTACTACGGGAGGCAGTGTCAAAGAGGTGATTGAGCTGTTAAAATCACTCGAAATCGAAGTTCAAGCGGTCGGACTTATAGTAGATAGAACCGGCGGGAATATTGACTTCGGCGTTCGCACCGAATCCTTGTTACAGGTCAAAATAGAGACTCATCAGCCTGAAGAATGCTCTTTATGTGAGAAAGGTGTATCTTTAACGGTTCCCGGTTCATCGGATAAATAAAAAAAGAACCGAGACAAAAAGCAAAATTGAAACACCCTATTGTCTTATTGTTCGGAGTTTTCGTTGTTCTGATAGCTCTTTTTGCGACACCGCTTGGTGGGGCTGTATTGCTGTTCTTAATTGATTATTGGTTCTTATTCTTGCCATTATTTCTGATCATATTATGGTTATTATTTAAGCCGAAAAAACAACCGAAGATGCCCGTAGAACCGGACTTTGATCAGATGAAAGATGCCATAACAGTGAGAGGGCCGGAAATTATTGACGATCATGGTAATCAAGATGATGACTCCGGTGAATGATTATATTACCAAGATAAAACAAGTTTAGGTGAGATATGAAAAAAATAGCAATTACAACAGGTGATCCGGCCGGCATAGGTCCGGAAGTGGTTGGCAAAGGATTAAGGTTTCGTCCCTTGAGTCCTGCCATAGCCTATATTGTTTACGGGCAAATGGAGTTGCCACCGGGTTATAAAGTAATCGACGTTCATGACGTCGCCGAAGGTAATTTTCGTGATCGCAACAAAATAATTAGCATTGAAAACCCCTCTCAAGCTAAAGAAGGTGGAAAGATATACACCATAAAGATCTCTTCCAATGAAATTGAAAAAGGCAAGCCTTCCAAAGCCTCAGGCGGTGTTGCTCTGAAAATATTAGATCGCTGCGTCGCCGATATTAAGCAATATGGGTTGGAAGCAATATTAACGGCGCCTGTTTCAAAGGCCTCAATAGGTCATCATCGCATTTTTACAGGGCATACCGAATATTTAGCCGAACAGTTTCATGCTTCAGATTATATTATGAACTTTGTTGGTGATTCTTTCTCGCTGTCCCTGTTGACTATCCATTGTTCGCTGAAAGAAGTAAAGGATTACATCTCTATAGATTATCTACTGCCGAAAATGAGACTGGTCTATAAGTTTGCCACAAAAAAATATGGTCGGTGCAGGTTGGCTCTGATGTCAATGAATCCTCATGTGGGGGAGGACGGACTGTTCGGAACCGAAGATGAGGTCTTGAAAAAAGCCGTTAAAATTCTCAACGAAGAGGGTATGTTGATTGATGGTCCTTATCCGGCTGATTCCTTTTTCAAGTATCACATTAAGGATTATAAACAAGTCATCGCTGTATACCACGATCAAGGTCTAATCCCTTTTAAGATGATTAACAGAGATACCGGTGTGAACACTACCTTAGGGCTGCCCATTATCAGAACATCTGTTGACCACGGTACCGCTTTCGATATCGCCGGGAAAAATATGGCCTCGCCTAAGAGCTTTATCAGTACCTTGAAACTTACCGAAGAACTACTGGGAGAAACAACCGAGACTGCCAACCAATATACGACCTTTGCTCATTATTATGATGACTATATGAGCCACGTTGATTGGGACGAATGGCTGCAGTTTATTCTCGATAATCTCCCTGCCGGTAAAGCTGCTATGAATTTAAAAGTTCTTGATGTTGCATGCGGTACGGGTTTGATGGCTGACAAACTTTGTAAAGCAGGCATGATCGTAGAAGCGATTGATTCTTCCGAGGAAATGCTGACAGTTGCAGCGCAGAAGGACGAACGGATAAATCTTGTCAAAGCCAGCTTCAACGATCCTTTCCCGGTTGATGAATATGATATGATAGTATCTCTTTTCGACTCTGTTAATTATCTTCAGCAAGAAGAAGAGATAGCCGGTTTTTTTAACAATACGGCTCAAGCATTGAAGAAAGACGGAGCCTTTATCTTTGACATTTCAACTCTGTTTAATTGTGAAGAAAATTTCGATGGCTGCGTTTACGTTAATGAAACCGAAGATTCTTTCTTAACTGTCAGAACAGATTTCGCAAACGGTTATCAGAACTTAGGAATAGACCTGTTTGTTAATAACGGTCTTTTTTGGAATCATAGAGATGAGAACCACAAATTAAGAATTTACCCGGTAAAGACTATTGTTGAACTACTAAAGTCTGTTTCAGGCCTCAAATTAATCAGCATGCATAGATTAGAAGGATTTGAGGCGATAAACAATATGACAGCTATAGATATTGATAATCAGATCGAGCGTCTGTTTTTTGTAGTTAAACGCTTCTAAAAGATGACCGAACTCGATCTAATTTATAACGATATAAAATACAGAAACCGTTTTGGCCTCATAGCGGGTGTTGACGAAGCAGGCAGAGGGCCTTTAGCAGGGCCTTTAGTTGTAGCTGCTTGCATACTTGATAACTACGATAAACTTGAAAAGCTTAACGATTCAAAGCAGCTTTCAGCTAAAGACAGAGAAATTCTATACCAACAGATCATTGCTTGTTGCAAAGCTTATTCGATTGAGATAGTCGAACCTAAAATCATTGACCAAATAAATATCTACCAAGCGACCTTATTTGCGATGTCTAAAGCTGCATCAAAACTCGATCCCTGCCCTTCTTATGTTTTGATTGACGGTAATAAAGTACCCGACGATATCCTTTTCAGAGCTGAACCTGTAATAAAAGGTGATTCCAAGATAGCCTGTATAGCAGCGGCATCGATTTTAGCCAAAGTAACCCGTGACCGGATAATGGTTGAGATTGATAAACAGTATCCGCAATACGGTTTTGCAAAGCACAAAGGTTATGCGACTAAACAGCACTTTCAGGCCATAAGGGATTATGGTGTCTGTCCTGATCATAGACGTTCATTCAAACCGGTCTATACTTGCCTGCATCCCGAAGCCCAATTAAAAATAGACTTTACTTAAACAAATTACATATAAACCTAAAATAAACCTGAGATAACTTAAAAAAACAATGAAAACAATAAATAAAGCTGTGCTTACTACCGGAAATGTTCCCAGACAATTGTTCTACTTAGCTTTGCCAATGATTGCAGGTATGATAAGCTTAGTTATATTCAATCTGACCGACACTTTTTTTGTAGGCAGATTAGGAGAAGAACAATTAGCTGCACTCTCATTCACCTTCCCTGTGGTACTCGCTATCAACAGCCTTTCTGCCGGTATAGGTATTGGTGCCAGTGCACTGATCTCAAGATACTTAGGCGAAGGAAACCATTATAAAGTTGAAAGACTTACCACAGATAGCTTGACCTTAGGTTTTGTTTTTATCTTCACGATATCAATGATCGGCCTTTTAACTATCAGGCCATTATTCAGACTTTTAGGAGCTGAAGGGCAAATTTTGGAATATATTCATCAATACATGTTCATCTGGTTCTTTGGTGTTAGTATGATCATCATACCGATGATCGGCAATAATATAATAAGAGCATTAGGTGACACTAAAACTCCGGGTATGATAATGATGCTGTCGGCAACTCTAAACATAATCTTAGACCCGATGCTGATTTTCGGATTAGGACCGTTCCCGGAATTAGGCATCAGAGGCGCAGCTTTAACGACAGTACTGACAAGGGGAATAACCGCCTCAGTGGCTATATATGTATTGCATTTTAGAAGAAGACTATTGAACTTCAAAGTAAAAAAAATCAAAGAAATATTTATTTCCTGGAGAGAGATTCTTCATATCGGAATACCGTCATCAACGATCAGATTGGCTTTACCGGTTGGCTCCGGTATTATTACCAGACTCCTGGCTGCACAAGGGCCTTTGGTTGTGGCCGGTTTTGGAGTTGCTACTCGTATTGAATTCTTTGCCCTAGCACCTATAGCTGCATTATCATCGGTGATGGGACCTTTCATTGGACAGAATTTAGGGGCGGGACAGGTCAGTAGAGTTGATCAGGGGAAAAAGGTAGGTGAAATATTCTCATTTGCAATTGGCGCCTTTACCGCTGTAATGCTAGCTATCTTCGCCAGACCTATAGCAATGGTATTTAATGATAACCCTCGCATTGTTGAAACAACTGTACTTTATCTGAGAGTAATACCATTTTCTTATGGTTTTGCCGGCACATTACAGATAAGCTCTACTATCCTTAACGTCTTCAGAAAGCCTTATCATGCGGCGGGTATGATGGCTCTGCAGGTGTTCGCAGTTTATGTACCGCTAGCTTTATTAGGTTCTAAATTATTCGGACATTTCGGGGTTTTTTCATCTTTAGCTATATCTTACATTATATCCGGTTCAATCTCATCAAAAGTAGTTACTAAGCAGATCGAAAAACTTAAAGAATAGAAAAAAAGCTGGGACTACCATTGGCAGCCCCAGCTTGAGGTATCGTATTTTTATCGTATGAAATTCCGCTTTAATTATGCGTATTCGGCACAGTGCCAGATTCCACCCTCAACTGATTTCAAGCTGCAATTATCTTTATACATACAGTAAGGGCAGAGTCCCGGCTTTGACTTTGCAGCTGCTGTAGGATTTTCTGCTTTAGTTTCTGTTTTGGTATTATGTAATTCTTGAATCGCAATATTGTCATAGTCTTCGCAATCCCAGATTACATTCTTTGTATTGTGACTGAGCGTACATTCTTCTGCCCGTACGCAGTCTTTACACAAGCCTTCTCTTTTGTTCTTCTTGGATATTACTTCCAGTTTTATAGCTTTCTTCTCTTGCTGCTTCATTGCCTTCTTAAGTTCGTTTTGTGTAGCCATTGTAGCCTCCTTATGGTTACTTATTTTTACTTAAACTAAGTTGCAATACTCGTGCCAAACATAGAACTATGCTCGAATAAGCACTAAAAATGATGATTAAGTGATTGATAATCAAGCATATAAAATTTTGATGTTAATCTTATTTGCTTTGGTTAGATGTTTCGTTTTGGGCTGCAAAAGTGGGGCATAAACACCCAACGGGAAGATATTCTCCAATGTTTTAGTACATCTATACAGGGAAAGTCATAAATAATTTGACAAAATATGTTGTCTTGAAAAAGCTGAGCTTATCGAGAAAAGCAAAACACTAAACCAAAAGGAGTGTTCTAGTGAAGATGGTTTTTATCACTTTACCGTTGATATTATCAATGTTTTTCAGCTTATCAGCTTTTGATGGCAGCGCTAGTAATATTCAGGTGGTTCCTACGCTAACTCAAACGTCTAATAACCTTCAAACAGCTGCCGCTAACCCGGAAATAACTGTTTCTGTTACCGAACTGCAGGCCAAAGAAAATTTCTGGAAAGTAAACAAGTGGGCCGGTCTTGCCGGAACAATAATTCTCCTTTCGGGGGCTGTCTATTTCGAGCTGGAAGCTAACGGTCATTATGACAGCTTTCGTGAATCCGGGAATTTGAGAGAGGAGATAAAAGCGTGGGACGATTATGATCAAGCTTTAGACAACCGCAATACCGCTTTCTATATTTCAATTATACCGGCAGCATATACTGCCTTCAGTTGGTTCAAAGAGAATTCGTACAGGAGGGTGAGACAATGAATAGTAAAAGTATTCTAAATCCTTTTCTGACTTGTGCTTTGTCTTTGTTAGTTGCCGTTATAGTAATGAGCTGTAATGAACGCTTAGTTTACTTGGAGGAGAGTCGGTTTGTGCTTGAACCTCCTTTCGTAGAACCAGCCGCAGCGATATTTACTGCTGAGCAAACGGTTTGGCTAAAAACTGAGATCCCTGATGCTGAGATTAGATATACCCTAGATGGAAGCAAACCTAATGTAAACTCGAATCTTTATGCCGACTCATTGCACTTTACCAAGACAAGTCATATTCGGGCAATAACAGTAAAAGAAGGATATAATGATAGTCCAATTGTTGAAGGTTATTATTCATTGTCGACATGTGAAATGGTTTTTGTGGAAGGTAGTGAATTCGATATGGCTGATGATCTGTCAATTATTGTATCAGATTTTTTTATAGGTAAATATGAGGTTACTCAGGCTGAGTTTGCGGCTGTTATGGGGTTCAACCCTTCACATTTTAAGGGTAAATCCGACCATCCGGTAGAAAATGTTACCTGGTTTGATGCCGTTGAGTTTTCAAACCGTCTTAGTATTGCTGAAGGTCTGGCTCCCTGCTATAGCTATGGTGGTTATGGAACCGATCCTGATGACTGGCCATATAACTGGAATATTAACTATCAAAATGCTAGAAGAATATCTTGTAACTTTAATGCTGATGGTTATAGACTTCCTACCTTGTTTGAAAGACTATACGCTTCATTCGGGGGGAAAAAGGCATTGCAACAAGGAACATTCTTTAATCATTACGGGGTAATTAATGATAGCGCAAAAATAGGTGATTATGCCTGGTACAGTGGGAATTCAAATACCGGTGAAGGACGGAGTACTCAGCCTGTGGGTCTGAAAAAACCTAATGAACTAGGACTTTATGATATGATAGGAAATGTAGAGAACTGGTGTTGGGATGGCTATGTGAGGGGTATGTTTGATATTAAAGGAACGCATAAAGACCCTGTATTTGCTAAAAATAGTTATTATAGATTATTCGCAGGAGGAAACTTTATATCAGCCGGAAATACTTTGAAAGTCGATAGGTTTGGCGCAACTTTAGCCGAAGAAAAAGTTAGCCAGATGGGTATTCGGTTGGCGAGGAGACTTCACAATTAGACCATTTCTTAAATCGGTACTAAATAAAGTGGACTATTCCCACCGAAGCATTACATTGTTAATAAAAAGATGAAAAGGGGTATAAAAAGGGCTAATATGACTTTTAAGGCACTGTAGTATGGTCAGGTAACAAAACTTACTGTGAAGGAACGTCCCCAGGTTTTAAAGTTGCAGTAGATGAGCCGCAAGAATTAGGTAGGCGGAGATAATAAAGCTATGAATCCTGTTGAGCTGTTGCTTGACTCATTAGGTAGCTGTATGACTATTTGTGCAGCAGCTTTCGCTAGAAAATTCGCAGTTGATCTTAAAGGTTTTCATGTAGATTTAGAAGGTGATCTCGATCCTGACGGATTCTTAGGAAAACCCCCCGATGTGAGACCAAGTTATCAGACAATAAGATATCAGATGCACTTTGATAAACCTTCACCACAGGAAAACATCGATAAACTAAAAGCGTATATCAAAGAAAAGTGTCCCGTTTCCGATACCCTTTGTGTAGTTAAAATCATAGAAAAATAACGGGTACAGGCTAAACGGAAAAAATCTACAGTACTTGACAACTGCGATATCAAGGTTAAAAGATTATAATATGAAATAAAGCACTACTATAACAACTATAAAGACCAGCTCAGCTACCCCTTTGGGGCTAAGTTGGTCTTTATCTTAAAAGCTACTACAGAGTGTTGGGATTTACACCAACCTTTGAGACACTACTTTTACTATAGGCTTTTGTGAGTCGAATAGATCCGCCTTCTGTATTATAGGTGCTCCGGCTATTTTAACATGAGGATTGTGGTTTCAATGAAAGGGGAGTCGGTCGCATACGGGTTAATGGTTTCAGGTCGTTATTCCAAGGCAAACCAGTCAATTCAATGGCTAAGTTCAAAAAATTACTTGCCAAGATATGACTATTTATATGCCTGAACTAATGACTGTGCTCAGTTAGATATTCAGTTTAAAAAGTATCAAAGGAAGTATATGCGATTTAATGTAATTATAGAGCTATATCGGCAGATTATTAAGACGTATTGGTTTAGAGTTAATAATGGGCGTCAGGGGTATATCGTTAATGAGGGTAGCATCTAATGACTGCTTTGATTTTCCTCTCTTTTTTAGCGTTCTTTTTATACCTTCAGTTAGGCTTGTATGTTTTATCGGTCAACGTCAAGTCACCTGTTAACCGTGCCTTTTTCTATTTATGTTGCTGTCTCATAGTATGGTCTTTTGGAGCGATATTTGTCAATCTATCTCCTTCTATAGCTAACGTCAGCACGATACTTTTTTGGGATAAGCTTTCTTCTTTTGGTTGGGTATTTTTCCCTGCTTTCATGGTTAATTTTTTCATGGTGCTCAAAAGAGAATACGAGCTATTTTATGCTAAAGTATTGAGATTGTTGGTATTTGCTTTTTCCTCGCTGTTTTTCATGCAGTCACTTTATGGTAAGCTGTTGGTGAAAAGCTATGATATGTCTGATGGGTTTTTGATTGCAGAAGCAAATACAGACTCTATTTGGTATTGGCTGTTCTTCTTTTACTTAGTACTGACTTTAGGGTATAGCGTTCTTCTTCTGTTGACCTGGGGATTAAAAGTCCAGACCAACAAGGAAAAGAAACAGTCGCGCATAATCTTTATAACCCTGATCGTCTTTTTCTTAGGTATGCTGGTCAGCAACTATATACTGCCTGCTGTCGGCGGTCTCTCAACACCTGCACTGATCCATTTACTGGCTGTCATCTGGGTTACCGGTTTCGGATATACGATTGTAAAATATAAGTTCATGGTCTTAACTCCGGCATTAGCTGCCAATGAGATCATAGCTAAGATGAATGAGCTGTTATTCTTTGTTGATAATGACGGAAAGATATTAAGGATCAATAGCTTCACCGAAAAAGTTTTGGGTTTTAACTTGGAAGAGATTGCTAACCAACCCTTTGAACGATTGTTAGTTGAAGATGATTTTGGTAAGAAACACTCAAGAAAATTGAGTGCAGCTGAAAGAGAGACTCAACTTAAAGAGAGATCATATATTCGGCAAAAATCAGGTGAAATTATTCCGTTTCATTTATCCAGGGCGGTAGTAAAAGATGGGGATGGGGACTCCTTAGGGACAATAATTGTCGGTTATGACGTACGTTATCAACAAATGCTCGAAGAAGAGATTGAGCTTCGTAAAAAGACGGAGCAAGCATTAATCGATAGCGAGAAGCGGACGCAAAATCTTTATAAACTAGTTAGGATGATGTGTGATAACGTACCCGATATGATATGGGCTAAAGACTTGAATGGCAGATACATCTTTACTAATAAAGCCACATCCGAGATATTGCTACACGCTGCAGATACCGATGAACCCATCGGCAAAACCGATAAACACTTCTATATCCGTGAAAAAGCAGCCAAACCTAATAACAAGCAATGGTTCACTTTTGGTGATGTCTCCATAGATTCTGATGAAGCGATATTGAAAAATCGCGAACCGGGAAGGTTTGTTGAGGTTGGGACTATCAGAAACAGGTTTGTATATTTAGATGTTCATAAGGCTCCGTTCTTTAACAATGAAGGAAACTTGATCGGGGTTGTTGGATGTGGACGAGATGTGACTTCTGAAAAGAGTAACGAAGAAGAAAGGTTAGCAGCCCAAAGAGCATTAGAAACGGAAAAGGAGTATCTCTCGGTTACTTTGAAATCCATTGGAGAAGGTGTCATAAGTACAGATACCAAAGGGAGGATCATGCTGATGAATAATGCCGCCGAAGATCTGACCGGTTGGACAAGAGATGAAGCATGGAGCAAGAATCTTAATACAGTATTAAACTTAATAGACCAGAATTCTAATCGTCACATAACAATATCAGCTCAAGAAATCATAGAAACTGAGGCTGATAAAGAGTTGAGTAAGGAGTCTAAGCCCGACAAACAGAGTTTACTGTTAAGTAAAAACGGGCAGAAATATATAACAAAAATCGATGTATCGACTATAAAAAACAAAAAAGAAGAGCCGGTAGGCTTAATCGTAGTGTTTACCGATATTACCGATAAACTGAAGATCGAAAATGAACTGTTGAAGATCCAAAAAATGGAATCCATCAGTACGCTTGCCGGTGGAATAGCTCACGACTTCAATAATATTCTGACTTCACTGATGAACAATTTAACATTAACAAGGATGGGTTTAAATCAAGATGAAACTGCCGACCGGAGACTTAATGAGGCTGAGATAGCATGCCGGCGCGGTCATGAGCTAGTTAAACAGCTTTTATACATGTCCAAAGAGACACCTCCGGATATCAAGCCCACTGCTTTGGATAAGCTAGTCAAAGAAGTTGCTCTATTTTCGCTTAGAGGCTCGAATTGTGAGTGTTTTTTCGATATCCAAGATAATCTAGCGGTAATCGAAGCTGATGAAAGCCAGATGCATCAACTAATAGGAAATTTGGTTATCAATGCGATGCAGGCTATGCCTGAAGGTGGAGCTATAGATATCGTTATGGAAAATGTTTTGATCAGGGGGAACTCAAAAGTGCCTCTTCCACAAGGTAATTATGTGAAAATGCTGGTCAAAGATAGCGGTTGCGGTATGTCTGATGAGCAAATAGAACGCATATATGATCCATTCTACACGACAAAAAAAGAAGGCGCTGGCTTGGGGTTAACCAGTTGCTACAGTATCGTTCATAAACATAACGGTTTTATTAAAGTCGATTCAATTGAAGGTTTTGGATCTACTTTTGCAGTATATCTGCCGGTATCTTTAGATCAAACGCCCGAAAAAGAAGAAGTAAAAAAAGAGACTGAGTTCCATGACAGCGGAAGAGTATTGATAATGGACGATGAACCACAGATTATTGAAGGACTTACCAAATTGCTGCAAAAAATAGGTTATTCCGTGACCGCAGCAAAGAACAGTAAACAAGCAATAGATCACTATCAAGAATCACTGGAAAATAATGATAGGTTCGAGTTCATTATTTTGGATTTGACTATTAAAGGTGAGTGCGGCGGCAAAGAAGTGATAAGAAAAATCAGAGAAATAGACAGTCACGTTAAGGCTATTGTGTCGAGTGGCTATTCATCAGATACACACGGCAACCACTTTTCAGAATACGGTTTTCAACAGGCGCTCAATAAGCCATATACCTTTGAACAGCTCATCGCAGTGATAAAAAAAATTCGGCGAATAGATGATAAAGATTGATGTGAACGGTGAAGTCTCATTACCATAGAAGCAGTTATCAGATCAACCTCGAAAAACGCCATATTGTTAAATGACTTCGGGAATGAAGAATGAAGAACCAAGAACGAATATGATGACACCCAAAGGAATGATTAAAAATTGCCGGCTGAAGCCGGCGTGCCAGCCGACTGAAAGTCAGCGTTCCATTAATCTGGGGAATCT
>PWNZ01000140.1 GCA_003564135.1 Candidatus Cloacimonadota bacterium | reverse complement strand
TTGTAAAAAAAATTGAACCCGATGTCGATCTTGTACCTACTAACACCGAGCTGTCACAAACCCGTTTCCGTGATACATTACTATCGTCTCTGACATCTCCATCAACAGTAACTGCACTGGCCGGATTAGTCTTGATGGCCATTACATTGATTGTGATAAATGATAAGCAGACACCATACTTTTTTATAGTGAGCTATTTACTAATCGGCTGGCCTGTAATATGTAATGCTTCACGTCGATTGTTCAGCCGTTATCTGTTTAACGAACACTTCCTGATGTCTGTTGCAACGATCGGGGCACTGTTTATCGGTGAATATTTGGAAGCTATTGCTGTCATGCTGTTTTACCAGATCGGGAAATTGTTAGAGAATAAAGTCGTGGACTACTCTCAAAAATCCATCAATGAATTAATGTCCATCGTCCCTGAATATGTTAACGTCGAAACGGCCGGCGAGGTTTCAAGAGTAGCACCTGATAGCATTGATAAAGATAGTATTATAATCATTAAGCCGGGTGAACGTATACCTCTTGACTGCACTATAATTGAGGGTATATCCGAAATAGATAACTCTATTACTACAGGTGAATCAATGCCGGTAAAGGTTTCCTTAGGTAGTTCTATACTTAGTGGAGCAATAAACCTCCATAGTTCCTTTAAAGCTAAAGTTGATCGCATCTATAGTGAGTCAAATATCAGCAGAATAAGCGAACTAATTACAGAGGCTAAACGCAAAAAGACAAAAACCGAAAGGTATATCAGCCGTTTTGCTAGGGTGTATACACCTATAATTATGGTCACAGCATTAGCTATAGCAGTTGTACCACCGCTTGTCATAAAAGATACGCTTTGGAGCACTTGGATATACCGGTCGCTGATTTTCTTAGTTATCTCTTGCCCGTGCGCATTAGTTATATCGGTACCTCTGACCTTCTTTTCCGGTTTAGCAGTATTTATAAAGAACGGTATTCTGGTAAAGGGAGCGGTACATATAGAGAATTTAGCTAGAACTGCTGCCATTTTTTTAGATAAAACCGGAACCATCACTACCGGCAGACTAAAGGTCAAAGATCTGCTGCCGGTAAAAGGTGTCAGCTCAGAAGAGTTGCTGAGAACAGCTTTCCTTGCAGAATCGAGATCCAACCATCCCTTAGCCATTGCAATCAATACAAAGTTCCACCAGATGCAACATGATCTTGATTTTAAACCTTCTTTAGAAGAAAAGATCAATCAAAACCGAATCACTGTTAATGAAATCCCGGGTAAAGGGCTTATGGCTACAACCGGTGATGACCGCATAATAGTCGGATCATTGTCTTTCTTAAGAGAACAGGGTGTTCACATAGAAAGCTTTGATCATATTAAAACTACAGCTGTTGGAGTTGTTAAAAACGATCATTTTATGGGATTTATATTATTCAGTGATACTATCCGTCCAGAACTGCCCGATACGATGAAAAAACTGGTCGAAGAGGGGCTTGAAGTAATAATGCTAACCGGTGACAGAGAAAAAGTTGCTCGAGATATAGCAGAAAACATAAATATTAGCAACTACTATGCTGAGTTAACACCAACCGATAAGATGAATATTGTTAGAGATTATGGTCAAAAACTCACAGATAAACAAAAAACCATCTTCATCGGTGATGGTATAAATGACGCTCCGGCAATGAGTACTGCCGATGTGGGCATTGCTATGGGGGGAACCGGGTCGGCAATATCGATTGAAGCAGCTGATTTAGTATTGCAAACTGACGAAATCTCAAAGATCCACAGCATTATCCACTTCTCAAAAAAAACACTCAATAAAGCAAAACAGAACATAATTTTTGCTTTGGCTGTTAAGGCTCTGTTTATCGTATTAGGTGCGCTTGGATTAATAACAATCTGGGGTGCAGTATTCGCTGACGTTGGGGTAACTGTATTAGTGGTGCTTAACTCCGTGTACCTGCTAAAATACAGAAAAAGTTTTTAAGGCTGCCAGATACTGGTCATTTTTCCGGCTATCGACATTATTGCCTTTTAGCTACATTAACCCTAGCAGGCTGAAGAAATAAGCCCATCGCATAACGGTGCAATATCTGTAGACAGTTACCGGCGAAGTATTTTTCATTTGACTTTATGGGGTTTTTTTATTGATGATCGTAGTTTAATGAACTACTATTAAAGGGAGCTAGTAAATGATCTATAAACATTTAGCCGTAATTCCAATACTACTCTTAGCATCAGTCACCTTGCTCTGCTCTTTGTTAGGAGCTATTGAAGAGCAGATCGAACGACATGTACTTGATAATGGTGCAACCTTAATAATGCTGCCTATTAAGGGCGTCCCAATAGTGAGTGGTATAACCCTCAATGATGTCGGGGGTGTCAAAGAAAAACCCGGTATAACCGGAATATCCCACTATCTTGAGCACATGGCCTTCAAGGGTACGGAAACCATCGGCACTAAAGACATTGATGCCGAACAGGAAGCCCTGAAAAGATGTCATGCCATTTTTGACGAAATATTAGAAGAAAGGCAAAAAGGTGACCAAACCGACCAAAAAAGACTGGCTGAACTAGAGGACAACCTCAATGAAGCTGTTGAATATGCTAACCAGTATGTTATTGAAAATGAGTTTAATGAAATCATTCAGCTTAACGGTGGTCGAGGCTTAAACGCCGGTACCGGTCAAGACATGACTATGTATTCAGTTAGCCTACCGTCTAACAAGATTGAACTCTGGATGCTAATGGAAGCTGAAAGGTTTACCAGGCCAGTCTTCAGAGAGTTCTATCAAGAACGAAATGTCATTTTAGAAGAACGTAGAATGATTTACAGCAATCCTGTTAGATCTTTCATGAACGATTTCGTTCACTATAAGTTCAGAGAACATCCTTACCGCTACTCTGTTATTGGCTTTGAAGAAGATATTGAAAACTTTAGAGTAAGAGATATAAAGGAATACTTCGAAGAACATTACGGAGCAAAAAACCTCGTATTTGCTGTTGTTGGTGATATAGACACAGAAGCAACCTTGAAGATGGCCGAAAATTACCTGGCAAAAATACCTCCGGGACAAAAATCTAAACAAGTAGTGATTAATGAACCGGAACAAACAGAAGAAAGATACTTTATTCAAGAATCTCAAGCCCAACCAATGCTAATAGTAGGATATCATTCTCCCAAAGCGATGGATCCCGATTATCCAACAGTAAGTGCTATTGCAGATATCTTAGGACAAGGTAGATCTTCGCGACTTTATAGATCATTAGTTGAAGAAAAACAACTAGCAGTGTCAGCTTTTGCATCTCCAGGATTTCCAGGTAGTGCCTACCCAAATCTATTTATTATCGGAGTTATTCCGGCACCGGGAGTTGATCTTGACGATTGCTTAGCTGAAGTTGATCGGCAACTTGAAAAGTTGAAAAACCATCCCGTTAAACCTGAGGAACTAGAAGGAGTCAAAAAAAGAGCTTTGAAATCGAGTTATGATAGACTTAGATCGAGATTCGGCCTGGCTATGCAATTAGCTTATTATGAGTCATTATTCAGTGACTATCGACTAATGTTTGAGGAACTAGAGCAAACAGAAAAAATCAGTAAAGAAGATGTTCAAAGAATAATTCAGACTCTGTTTGTCCCCGAAAAACGAACTATCGGTAAACTGCAAACAAGGAGCAACTAAATCATGACAGTGAAAATGAATAAACGTACCATATCCTTGATATCGTTAATACTGTTTTCGGCCTCTTTACCTTTGATGGCCAACATAGATGCTGAAAAACGCTTCGGAATTAGCTTTCCCAAACTTAACCCCATAACACTGCCCGACATCACTGAGCATCAACTCGATAATGGTATAACTATACTCCTCTCGGAAGACCGGTCTTTCCCTACCATAACTATCGATGCAAGAAATACGGCCGGAACTATCTTCGACCCGACGGGTAAGACCGGATTAGCATCGTTAACCGCACAATTATTGAGAAGCGGTGGCACCGAGCAGTATTCTGCTAATGATCTAAACAGAATACTCGACAACTCAGCTATATCATTAAACTTTAATGCTCGAGTACTTTCCAGCTCGGTTTATGTGAGTTTCTTGTCCGAAGATAAAGCGGAATCCTTGAATATTCTTAATCAAGTACTGAGATATCCAACTTTCGAAGAGAGTGCATTTCAAACTGCCATAAGAGGTTTCAGATCTTCTATCGCCAGACGAAATGATAGTACTCAAGACATTGCTTTCCGAGAATTCCATAAACTTGTATATGGTAAGGAGAATCCCTTTGCCAGGCATACAGAGTACAGCAATATAGATAACATCTCAAAAGAAGATATTGTAGAGTTTCACAAAAATCACTATCTTCCCCAAAACATGTACATCTCTATTGTAGGAGATTTCGAGACAGCAGAAATGATAGATTTGATGAATAAAACCTTTGGCACATGGAAAAGCGACAGAGTCCCGTCGGAACACCAATATCAGGATGATCTTTCATTCGAAAAATCTGTTAATCTGGTATCGAGACCCGAAGCAGATCAAACTTGGATTATACTTGGACACAGAGCTATGATGACCCAAAAAGATGATGATTATATTCCGATGATTATCCTGAACGACATATTGGGTGGTGGATTTGGCAGTAGAATCTTTAGACGTGTTAGAAGTCAAGCAGGATTGGCTTATTCACCAGGAGCTCATTACGTTGTTCATTATGACACTTATGGTGCGTTTTATCTAATGTCTCAGACAAGAACTGATAAGACAGTCGAAGCAATAGAAGCTCTAATTGACGAAGTTAGAATAATTCAGGGTGAATTGGTTAGCGAAGAAGAACTTAACAAATCTAAGGAAAGTTATTTAAATTCATTTATATTTAATTACGATTCCACTAGAAATATTCTAAATAGACAAATGACATACATGAACTTCGGATATCCTGAAAATTTCTTAGAGCAGATTAGAGATCGAGTATATGAGGTTACAGTAGAAGATATACACCGAGTAGCCAATGAATATCTTAAGCCGGATGACCTGATCATCTTGGCTGTAGGTAATGACACGGAATTTGACCGACCCCTATCCGAACTGGGAGAAGTTAACCAAATAGACATAACTATTCCGAGACCCCAAAGCCGACAACACGAAATATCCACTGACCCGGATATTGACCCGGAGGAAGCCGGAAGGCAAGTATTTGAAGCCTATCGAAGTTCAGCAGGGTTGGATAAAGAAATCAGGAATATAGTATTTGAAGGCACTTCTGTACAGTATGCTGATTTTGACAGTTCTCGCGTGCAAATCAAAACATATATTGACTTTCCCGACAAATTCAGACAGAATATCGCTACTCCTCGAGGTGATATAGCTATGATCTATAATCAAGGTAATACCAGAATGAGAACTCCTGGAGGTAATATGTCTTTACCGGGTGAATTCAAAGACCGTATCGTTAGTGAAATGAGATCTAACCCCGTTGGTTTGGCTAACTATTTTATAGACGACTTTGAAGTTCTTTTGGCAAGAGATGTCTATATAGATGGTATTGATTGCTATGTACTAGCATTCTCTGATGCTCTCAGAGAGTTTCTATTGTTCATTGACAAGGAGACTATGCTACCTTATCAATCTGTTTATGATGATCTTCGCGACTTGAGAACCGTTTATGTTAAGTTTTCCGGCTATAAAGAAGTCGACGGTGTAATGTACCCCACACGTGTTTATACACACGACGAAAACGATGTTATCTTCTCAAGATCAATATATAATAATATAGAGTTTAACAACGATATTCCGGAAGAAAAATTTGCAACAGACTAATATATCATAAGGAGAAGTGATGATTGTTAAACCTTTGAAGTTACTCAACGAACTGGCCTTTGAAAGGTTAGCAGGGACAGAAGGAGAAAAACAAGCAGCTACGATAATAACCTCTTACTTGGACAGGTTAAATCTTTCCTATGAATTGGAAAGCTTTGACCTAACTACATTCAAACCCGGAACAGGACATTTGAAAATAGATGAAAAAGTCCTTGATGTTAAGCCATTCGGATTAAATGAGAGTTGTCACGTAAATGGAGAGTTTGTTTATCTCGAAAACCCTGAGATTATGAAACATAATCTGTCCACTTTCAATAATAAAATCGTTATGATCTATGGATATAGTCGTGGACTGTTAGAAATGTTAAAAAAACAACAAGTAGCAGCAGTAATAGTGGTTGGTGCTCCTATGAGAAAAGCATCCAGCAGTTCCCATCGTCAAAATACATATAAAGAAGGATATATCCACTCAGCTACTATCAGTCACGATGATGCCCTTAAGATTTATAAAAAATCAGGGGCTCACGCAGAATTATCCATTGAACAAGAAGTATACAAATCGGAAGCCAGGAACATAGTCGTCAACCTTCAAGGTGCAAAACCCGATGGCAAGATCACCTACTTAGTTGCTCATTATGACAGTGTAGCTAAAACAGAGG
>PWNZ01000269.1 GCA_003564135.1 Candidatus Cloacimonadota bacterium | reverse complement strand
TTCCATATTGGCTTCCTCCCACCGTTCAAGTTTCAGGAGTGCCAGTACGGGCAGGTACCCTGAAAGCATCTGCCAATCCGGATTACGGACCATGTGGGTCAGCCGTGCCGATTCTGCCAGCACACCTTCCCAATCCTCCCTGAGATACATCAAGAGGGTCCGTTCATGGTGTATACGATACTGCAGCTCCGGGGGAAGGGCACGGGGTGAGGCGCGCCGCAGGTTTTCAAATGCCTGGTCGAAATCACCAAGAAGCTTCAGGGCCCAGGTGCGGGCCAGAAGCGCCTGCATTCGTGTAATCCGCTCACCGGAGTGAAAAAAAACTCGCTCAGCTTCCACGGATGCCGCCCGGTATTCCTGTGCATCCATCAATGCACCCCATCTGCCAAAATCATTGTTGGCCGACCTGCTGAAATGCCATTGGCTGTCAGCGGAATACAGAGCGCAAGGGAATATGCAGATCAAACAGAATGCGCTGATCAACTTCTTCATATATTTCTTCCTGTGTTATTCTGACGGCAATCGCGCTGCCCCAGATATTGGATACATAAAACAGGCCGAGTGCAGATCCGGCGGCCCAGGTGCGCGGATGCCCGGCTCCGGCCCGTGTCAGGCTTTCCGCAAAAATCCCGCCGAAAACGGCAACCTGCAGAAACGAGCTGATCCCCGAACCCCGGCGTCCGGCATAGATTTTTCCACTGCCCGGTACGACTGCCGACATAAGTGCGGCGGCAAACGGCGACTTTCTGTCCGCCTGTTGCAACTCCAGTGCGTACTGCCGGAAGCGCTGCTGTTCCTCGGCCATGGCAAAAAAGCTGCCGGTAAATAATCCGGAATGAGATTCATAACCGGTGAAATCCCTGAGCAGCAAATGCATACCGGCCAGTTGAAAGGATTGCAGCTCGGCATGGACCTCCCTGCTGAATTCGGCCGACGCAAGTTCTCCGGCTGCAGCCAGAAGGTGTTCGCGGTCACCCTGAACGCCGGCCTGATATGTTCGCAGGTAGAACGTGTAGAACGCAGCCTGCATATAGCCGGGATGGGTTTCCCCGATGCGCTGAAACCGCCCGATGGCATCCGGCAGCATCATCCGGTTGTAGGCGGACCAACCCGCCATGAAATGGAGGGAATCCTGCAGATCCGGCCTGCGGGACAGGTCGTGACGGTATTCATGCTCGAATTCCGCAATGGCATGAAGCGCATCACCCCAGAACTGCTGCTCGACGAGATGGCGGATAAAGCGAATCTCACTGCGCTCAGAGCCCGAAGCCGAAATCGATTCAGCCGGAAAAAACAGCATCAAGAATGCAATGATGACCAGAGGTGCGCTGCGGGATGCGCTGCGGGGTGTACTCATTTATGATAGCGTGCGGTTTCATCGATGATCCGGCCCTGCCCAAAATCCAGCCTGTGCTGAGGGGCATCCATTGCTGATATGCGATTGCAGCGGGATATGCGGTCTGCGGTCAGAATCATTCCCGGAAACAGCCCCCTTTCCGTAATGATTTCACGGCTGAAGACAGAGCAGGAAGGATGGTAGATGCAGCGGTTTGACAGCTGGGGGGAGATGGCATTCTGATATCCGTACAGGGAGCCGGTCAGCACAAGCGATACCGGATTGTATCGCTCCAGCGCATTGCGGCCCAGGAACCGGGGCGAACGGCTCTGCCTGCCGGAGTCAGGGCCATGTTTGCGATGGATGTGGCGCTCAACGCCATACTCGTCCGAAACGGGGATGCCGGATGCCAGCCTGATTAACGCAAGGTCGGTTTGCATGGACTGCGCAAAGACATCGCCGGCAAGCAAAACAGACAGAATCAGCGCAAGTGAGACAACAGCACGGAAGTTAGCGGATAATTTGTGCATCATCGGGAACCTGAAAATTGAAAAATGGACTGTCGGCCTGTTCGTTGACCTTAATGTTGTCAAACAGGGTCTGCATGATCACCGAGTCCTGCTCGGATTCGTACTGTATGGTTGTGATTCTCAGCGGGAAATCATGATCCAGAATTTCCGTGTAGGAATGAAAATAGGTTTGCTGGATGATACGGTCTGAAACATCATGCATGGCAATGTAGACCGGCCGGTAGTCCCGATGGACCAGCTCTGCTTTGGATATTTGGGAAACCAGCGCAGGAGGCGGATCCCAATAGGATATATCGTTCCCATCCGAAAAGTCGGTGCCCGTTTGCCGGAAACCCAGCCTGCGCAAACCCATATCGTCCGTTAGTCCCTGGAAGAATAAAAAAAACTGGCTGGTTTCGGAGCTCATATCCGCATTCTGCTCGTACTCCACCGTGTTCTTTCTCGGGTCATACGCGTACATCTCACCCAACCGGTTGGTCTTGATAATGAGTTCCTCCGGATCGGTGGAGTGGATTACCAGGGTTCCGTCGGTGTGATAAAAGAGCGAAGAAGTGGACTGAACGGACACGCCATCCTGCCAGACCCGGGTGGTGACGTCCGAGCTGATTTTTTCGAGCGGACCGCCCTGGCTTAGAGCAATCAGCAGGATTGCCACGATCCCGTGGAGCACGAACCGTGAGTGGCTGTGATAGCGTACTTTGTGGAATTGTAAGTGCATTGCGAAAACGGTGTTGATCTGAAACGGCTCTGAAGCCTGAGGTGAGCAGGGTCGGTTGACGGCAGCCTGCTGCGTTCTACAGCTGCGTTCTATAGCTGCGTTCTCCTGCTGCGCCAACCAGCTGCGACACTCTGTTGCGCTACCCTGAAGATACAATCAGAAAAGACAATCAGAAAATACATCTTGAGTGCAATGCTTCAAATTATTCATGACATTTGCCAAAGAAGAAGCAGGGCTATCATCCCGCATCGAAAAACATATTCCTTTTTTCCGCAAGGCGGATTTTTCTTGCTGTAAGTTATTGATATCACGATGTTATATTTTTTATTTGGGTGCTGCATTGCGGAAACAGAATTATTTCGAGAACCATGTGGCTTTCTTTGGAAAAGAATTTGCAATAAAACAGATTTTACTCTTTTTTTATCAAATATCTTGCTTGCCATGACGAAGGGTATAACTTGCCATAAAGGAAGGTATATCTTGCCATGAAGAAGGGAAGTTGGAATCACCATTTCTTTAAAAAAGTATTGCTAAAATAAGCCTGAAAAGATTGTATAGACAGGTTTTATATGCTTACCAACACTAAAATCATTGAATGATGACAAATGTATATATAACAAGCCGATCCGGACGGTACCATTTAATGCCAATATTAGTGTCTTTTATTCTGATTATTTCTCATACCCTGTTCGCAAGTACAACTTTCAGCAGTGACGAAACACGTTTATGGAGAGACGGTATTTCAGTCATTCCATATCCCCAATCAGTAGAATATGTGGGCGAAGATTTTGTTTTGGGTGAAATCGTTTACATAACGGTTGATGAAAATGCCACGACGGAGGAGAAATTTGCTGCTGATGATTTGCGTGTTCAACTCGATGAGCTCTGGCACATTGATGGCCGGATCACACCGGATTCTGAAAGAGCCGAAATATTTTTAACACGCGAAGATGCACCGGAAGAGCTGGGTCAGCAGGGATACAGGATAGAGACGGAATCAAATGGAATCACGATAAGAGCAAATAGTGCTAACGGACTGTTTTACGGTGTTCAAACCCTGCTACAGTTAGTTCAGGAAAAGAATAGCCAATATATGATCAAAGGTATGGTTATAAACGACTGGCCGGATACTTCCATACGAGCTGCACACTATGATTCCAAGCATTTTCAGGAGAAAAAAGAGTATGTATATGACTTCATCCGTACGCTTGCAAAATATAAGATCAATATGCTTATGTGGGAATGGGAAGATAAGTTTGCCTATCAAAGCCATCCGGAAATTGGTGCGCCGGGGGCATTTACCATGGATGAAATGCAGGAATTTACCCGTTTTGCACAAAAATACCATATAGAAATTGTTCCTCTGGTACAGGGTCTTGGCCATGTAAGTTTCATCCTGAAACATCCAGAAAAATTTCACCTCAGAGAGAATGAATCGAGTAACTGGGGCTTCTGTCCTTTCAATGAAGAAGTGTATGAGTTAATGGCTGATCTCATTGAAGAGTCTGTTGAGGCAACTCCCGAATCCGGATATTTCCATATCGGTTGTGATGAAACCTGGCATCTGGGTGAAGGTGATGATTGTGGATGTAGCGAAATGATAGAAAACGAGGGCGAACGCGCTCTGCGATATATCTATATCAACAGGGTCGCTGAAATAGTAAAAGATCATGGGCGGATACCCATGGTTTGGGACAGTGGATACGTTCCGGGTGAATCGGTTCAACCGGCAGAAGGGCTCTTTACCTGGGGGGACAGAAGGGAGCCCCATTATAACGAACTTGCTTTGGAAAAGGGCTATTCCTTATACATATATGATCCTAATCCGGGTATCGAACACCTTTTTCTACCTTATTTTTACAGGCAACGTTTCGGAGAGCCTACAACCTCTCATCTTGAGCAATCATATAACAGGCTAACAGATGCTGTTTCCAAGGGTCATTCCGAGGCAATGATCTCCACCTCGTGGAATTGTTCCGGGGTTCACAACCAGATCTGGATGCTGCGATATATTGCCGGTTCAGAGTACTCCTGGAGTTATAAAAATCCGGGGCTTGATGAGTTTTCAGATTCATATTTTTTTAACTATTACGGGCCCGATGGAAAAGATATCAGGGAGCTTTTTATACTGTTAAACAAAACCAGTTACTATTATATGGATTCGTTTGAACGCAGGGTATGGCACTGGGGTGAAATAGGGAAAACGCATCTGCCTGATCTGCCGCGTGATGATATGGAGTTCGATCCTTTCTGGAATACACGCTATGCCGAAATGGTTGAGCGCTCGGAGAAGATTTTACTTGACATGGAACGTGCCTCGGAAATTATTGAAGTTAATCTTGATCGGGGTGTAAGGCACACCTATGATTTCGAGCTATTCACGGGCCTGGTGAAACTGTTCAGGCATACAGCCAATACATGGCTTGCCTTATCGGCATTGGAGACGTCCATTGTCAAAGCTGCCGGTTATCATTTCCAGGACAGCCAATCTGTGTACGATGAACTGAATAATGCCAGGGAAATCGTAGAAACCAATCTTGCCGACCGCCACCGGGTTTTTGAAGAGATCAAAACCATATGGGAAAAAAGCCAGTTGCCCAAAGGGTTTTCAACGCCTGAAAAGCAATATGTTCATGCCAGAGACCGCCAGCGAAATTTTGCGAACAGGCGTGCAGATCTGAGTTTTATGATTTACGATGAAGAATTGCTGGGACTGGAAGAGTACCTGGAGGACCTGAATCTGTATATGCAGAATTATAGAAAGGGATATCTCCAAATGCCCTGATACAGATTTGCATCAATACCTAACGTCATATTCCTGTTTTCCGCAAGGCGGATTTTTCTTACTGTAAGTTATTGATATCACGAAGTTAAATTTTTTATTTGGGTGCTGCATTGCGGAAAACAGAATGAATTTGCCAAAAAAAAGCAGGGCTTTGATCCCGCATCGAAAAACATCCTTTGAAAGTTGTCTCTGATCAGGTTATCATCTTGGCATGAATTAAAAACGGGACCACATTACACATGGCATGACAACTCCAGATGAATCCGGCCGCAACAGCGGGCAAATCGGCTTTTTTCTGCTTGATTTCCTGATGATCACCTTGCTGGTTGTGAACCTTGCCTGGATTGTCTTTGACTGGCTGTTTGAATACGAACTCATTCGAAGCTATCTGCATCAGGTTGCTCCGGCCTTTACCGACTCGTACGCCGCGAATATCCACCCGCGATTCATTCTGATTGACCTGATGTTCGTTTCGGTATTTCTGACCGAGTTTTTCATACGATGGGCCATGGCGGTCTACCATCGCATGTACCACCGCTGGTTTTTCTTTCCGTTCATCCATTTTTATGATTTATTGGGGTGTATTCCCGTGGGCGGATTTCGATTTTTACGTTTGTTGAGGATCATTTCAATCACGTACCGGCTGCAGAAAAACGGCATAATTGACTTGAGCGACACGGCACCGGTACGTTTTTCCCGAAAATATTACGGCATATTGCTTGAAGAGCTTTCCGACAGGGTGACGCTAAATATTTTGACCGACATCCAGCAGGAAGTGCGCAATGGCGGACCCGTGGTGGACCGGATTGTCAACGAAGTGGTGATGCCGCAGAGAGAATCACTAGTGGAATGGATGTCGCACCGCATCGAAAAAGTTGCCAGGCACAATTATGATGGCTATCGCGATGATATCCAGAGCTACGTCCAGGAGCGGATTAACACCGCGGTGGACGAAAACGAGGAGTTTGCCCGCCTGGAGCAGATACCGATATTCGGATCGCTTGTCAGGAATACGATCGAGAAGGCCATCGGGGATATCGTGTTCAGTGTGATCAACGGAATTATGCAGGACCTGGCCTCGGAACGCAATAGGGTTCTGATAAATGAGACAGCCGATATCCTGTTTGATGCCATCCTGCTCAAGGAAGAGGATACGGAACTCAACCGGCT
>PWNZ01000121.1 GCA_003564135.1 Candidatus Cloacimonadota bacterium | reverse complement strand
TGATGAAAAACAGGCCACATGAGGTTGCTGGGCTTGCTCCACCTTGATAGTTCGACGGATACACTGGTGCTTGTAGATTATTATGATACGAAAGAATGATATCGATCATCTCTGGTTTGTAAGGTTGAAATAATTGCTGATAACGTACAGGCCTTTATATTACCACCTGTTATTAATTCTTTAAAAGTAATTTTCTGAAAGCAATTTCAAGGGTCGGTAGACAAAATGGTAAAGTCGGCAGGTTGTGGCCCTGTCATCTGCGGGTTCGAGTCCCGCCCGTCCCTCAATTATGAAAGTAAGGGGTTTTCCAATATCGATTTACAAGCACAAATAGTGGCAGGTAATATGAAGTCTTTTTTCCTTAAAAAAAACGAAATTATACTTCTGAGTTCTCCCAATTGGGAAGAGTTGAGAGAGGAATTACTCCAATCATTCAACGTTTTTTTACACTCAGCCAATTACAAGTTTTCTTTGGGAAGCGGATCTTCATTCCTGGTTAAGCAAATCATCGATGCAGAAAAGAACGAAAGTGGCAGATCGGAACTGGAAAAGAATATTCTAATAATCAAAAAGACACCCGTTGGTGAAGTACGGATCACTGATGGAGGTAACGCCCCTGCCCTATTCAGAGGTGACGAAAATAAAATTGATACTTTACTCCCAAACTTCCACCGAATTGTTCACTGTGTCCTTCCCGGCCCAAAGAGTGACAACTTTGAGCAAAGAGTGGAGAGAATGATTTCTGAAGCTTTCGAAAAAGTATATGATGCGTTTTTGAATCAAAATAAACCCCATTTTTTCGTATTGCCTGTGGCCGGTATCAATAATTTCGGATATCCTGTCTCTATTACACTGCAATTATATGCGAGGCTATTGATGAAATGGTATGCATCCAAACAGATAAAGGCAAAATACTTGTCTGGCTGTATGAGGAATATTTTGAAGAGCTGGGCGGATATCTTGAAGATGAAATGAATAAATTTATTCCTGAGTCATAATTCATCTATTTGATAGTCTGACTTCTTCTTATCAAAAATCGTAGAAATTTTAGCCGGCAATTCTGAAATTGAAAGAAAATGACATTTGAAACCGATATCAAAAAACCATTAGATGTAATATGGGATATGGAAACGAGCGATCCGGATGATTTCCTGACCCTATTGCTGTTGCTGGGACACCCGATGGTTAATCTAAAAGCGGTAACCATCATGCCCGGTTCAACCCATCAGATTGGTCTGGTTCGTGAGGCATTATCATGGTTTGATACAGATATTCCCGTAGGTTCTTTCAATATTGAACATCCAAAGGAGTGCGTATCAGGATGGCATTATAAGGCATATGGGCATATAGAACCATCCAGGCATTCTGAAGATGCTGCCGAGTTGATCCTTAGATTATGTGATATGGATACCACTCTTATAACCGGTGGCCCGTTGCGGAACATTTCAAACGCAATTATTCTTGGAAATAACCTTGAAAAGCCACTCAAAGCCAAAGCCATTTATGTTCAAGGCGGATTTGCCGGCGAAGGTGTTGTGCCTGAAGAAAAGCAGATGGAAAAATTCAAAGGAAAACAAACCGTAGCCACCTACAATCTGTCTCATCACAAATCAGCGAAGATAGTTCTTGAACATCCCGGTATTGATGAAAAGCGGTTTGTTTCAAAGAACGTTTGCCACAGGGTACTCTACGATGAGCAGTTGCATGAGAAAATAGCCTCATTAAAAAGCAGTAGTAAATCATTGGAATTAATCTGGCAAGGAATGGTAAAGCATTTATACAAGCATCTTGAAAAACCTTCCGGACCAAAAAAGCTCCACGATTTGCTGGCAGCATGCTGTGCCATTGAACCAAATATCGGGGAGTGGAAAGAAGTAAACCTTTTCTGGCAGAAGAACGAATGGGGTGCGGAACTTGCACCCGGCAGCAAGACCTGGATTATCATTGATTATAATCAGGAGCTATTTGAGAAAACGTTGATGATGGTTTAAGTCAGGAAATGAGATAGATAACAGATAATAAATACATTAATTTTGATACATTAGTACCTATAAGTATTTAACTATCAAACTATGAACCCAATCCTTGCATTCGATGTTGACGGTGTTCTGGTGGATTCAGAACGCGAAATTATTCTTACAAGCTGGAACGAACATAACCTTTGGCGAAAATCAAAAGGTCTTGATGCCGAACCTTTCACGCTGAAGTTTTCTGAGATACCTGCCGGGTATATCAGTCTTTACAAGCGATTCCGCAAGCACAGCAATAAAAACTACTATCGTATTGCCATAAACTTATTGATGTTTGGCGGGGTTGACCCTGACATGATCACCTCAGATGTGGTGAAGCAGATTTCCGAAGCCAATGAAAATGAAATCACTGAAATAAAGAAACGTATCAAAGATATCAGGAAACGATTACACTCAGAAGCGGATTTGAACGAGGTGTTTCAGCCGTATGCAGCAGTTGATTATCAGTGGATTGAACAACTTCACGCCAAGGGTCAGGTCTATTTTATCACAAATAATCCGGGATCGCTTACAGGCTTTAAGCATATTGCTTTCCAGCCCGATATAAAACACATCCGCACAGATGAAGCAGGCATTTCCGACAAATCAATACATCTTAATGAAATTATTGAAAAGGAAGGGATAAACCCCGCTTCCATTCTTTTTATTGACGATTCCCTGCAATCATTACAGGAGGTGCATAAAGGTACAGATATCCCCGTTTCAAATATTATCCACAATACCTGGGCACCCGAAAGTAAAAAGCTGCCGAAAGATAGCGCATTTCCTGATTTGGATTTTGATGCCATTAAGGATCGCTTTGCGAGCTTGAGCTAAGCCCGAAAGTGTTAAAGCCTCTGATTGAAACAGGATTAACAATAGTTCAATACGGAAAATAACAACTTAATAACCTTACAACATGCCACAAAATATTTTTTAAAATATCATGAAGATCTTCACAGATTATATTTAGAAGGAGAAGAACATTAAAATAGAGAAATGGGCATAATAAAAGAACCGAAAGAAAAAGGAGATTTGATATTTACTACAAGACATGATGCTAAATTAATTCAAATGTATAAAGACGTAAATACTTCAATGTTTTATGATACATCTTCAAGATCAGTTTATGGCGCATTATTATCTCTTTTTACTAGAGGAAATAATTTAATTTCCGTACCTAAATCAGATAAGTTTTCTTTAACTGTTGAAGGGATTTGGCAAGGTTTTAAAATAATAAATAATCAAACTGATGAAACATTATTTGTTCAATAAAGAAAGAGTTTAAAAAGACAAACACAGAACTATTCTGAAACAGTATTTAAATATGGTGAGAAAGTCATAAATCTTGTTGATGCAAGAAGAAAAATATTCTTACCAAGTCATTTTTACAAATTAGATAATTGTGTACCTCAACATTTTACAGACAACTTTATACGTGCACACAAAGGAGGAAGTACCACAATATTTCTATGATGTGGATAATAATCCTTTTATCGGAGATTCTTCTTCTTCATATTCTCACTCTGACGCTCTCATTCGTTGGATTAAACATAAACTAGATGTAGAACAAGATTTAAAACAAATAGTTGAAAATAGTAATTTAGATATTTTCAAATTCCATTTACCTCCAAGAACACATCATTTTATTTCAGGCGTTTTTGAGGAAATAGAAAAAAGCCCTGATAAATCTCAAGAACTATATCGCCACATTAACGATTATCTTGATGTCTCAGGTTATGAAACAAAAATCTCTTTAGAAGAGTTGTTTGAAAAAACAATAAAAACAACTAATTACAACACAAAGAAAAAAGATATATTATCAAATTTAAGAATATATCCTTGATTTAAAAATCACAACTCTCTTTTTAAAACCAAACTAATTAAAAAAGATAGCGAGACATCTTTAAACTTGCGTCTTTTTATTAAAAAGCTACACTTCATATTGTAAAATACACACAGTCCTCAACCATGAAAAACAACAAACACTTAATGCGCCTGGATGAAAGCCGCTTAGAAGTAAAAAATGAATATGGTGTGAAAGTGCTTTTATTCACCAATGAAGAAGTCCCCATTGAAAATGCAGCCGTACAGGAGCTTATTGATATGCTGGAAATTCAACAGACAGCGAAAAATTTCTATAAAGCGTCCTACAACTATTTTTAATGAGTATCCGTGAATAATTCTGGCTATAAGAAAGCCAGATTATCTAATACCAAATAATTGGTTAAGTTTCATATTTGTGACAGCTATGGTAAGGAAACAAATGAAACATTAAGCTGTAACCTCCTAAAGGTATCAACAAAGTAGGAAATTTTTTTTGATACCTTTACTTATCGAAATGTAGATTACCATAAAAAATCAAATTATGAACCCACTTGTTCAGGCCATACAGAATAATAATCACAATCAACTTAAGTTATTTCTTGATTTAGGACATGACCCCAATGTTGATATTATTATTGATGGCTTTAAAAAAAGAGTAAAACAACCACTTTGGTTTGCCTATGAAATGGATGATATGCAATGTGCAGAAATTCTTATAAAAGCAGGTGCTGATCCTGATACTATCTTAGAGGATGCTGTTAATAGCTTTAATCATGAGTGGTGTACTTTTATCCTTGAAAATGGCGCAGACCCAAACGGGGCTATTAATGAAGATTCTCATTATTTCTATAATCCTTACAGAGAAGATTTTTTTGAAGAACCATTGCATTTTCTTTCAAAGAATCATGAGCATGAGCATGGTCTGAGTAGATTGTTGTTAGAATTGTTCCTAAAGTATGGTGCCGATATTGATAGTAAAGCATATAAAGATAGAACGCCCATATTTTTTGCTGTGATAGACAAGTCATTCGAAAACGTAGAATTCCTTTTAAATAACGGATGTAGTTTAACCTGCACAGATGATGAAGGAAAAGGGCTACTGCATTATTCAGCAATCAATAATTTTGCGCGCGCAGCTGAACTTTTTATTTCAAAAGGCCTGGATGTGAACCAAACAGATAAAAAGGGAAGAACACCACTTTTTGATGCAGTTTATAACAATTCATTAGAGGTTGCAATGCTTTTCTTTTCAAATAAGGTAAACCATGAATTGAAAGACAAGAAAGGCCGAACAGCTGCTTTTTGCCTGGCTGAACGAAGTAAAGCCGAAACTGAAATGGCAGATCTTTTAATAAGTAATGGTGTGGATCTTGACCATGAAGATTCTAATGGTCGCTCTATACTGGGTGCGCTTGTTGAGTCTGGGAAGCCGACTTTAGTAGAATATTTATTACAAAAAAACATAAGGGTTAGATCAGAAGAGCGCATAAAGGGTAAGTCTTTGCTCAGTTACTCCATTAATAAAAAACATTTTTTCAAACAGATTTTGGTACTTGTTAACCATGACATACAGATCGACGTAATCGATTCCAATGGCAACACGCCTCTTATGATTGCCATTGAAAGAAAGAATCAGCAAGTTGCCATTGCACTCATCAAGAAAGGGGCAAATATTAACCACTGCAATAAAAAAGGATTGAATGCCTTGCAACTTGCGGTTCAGCATAATGAGGTCAACGTATTTCGGGAGCTTTACGCTCACCCTGAAATTGGCTATCGTCTCAAAGTAGCCGAAGTTCAAAAAATGACCAGGACAGCATTTAAGCAATTTAGCCATGAAGCAATGGAGATTTTGCAAAGCAAACACCCCGAAGTTACAATCGAAGAGCTAAACATTGATAAATCTTTATGTTACCTTTTAAGAAAAAATAAGACGGTTATGGCAAATTTTTTAATAAAGATAGGTGCTGATGTAAACGTAGTTGATGAAAATATTGCAACACCACTTCTTTACGCAGCAAATAATAATCTGTATGAAACAGCACAACTGCTAATAGAACATGGTGCTGACGTAAATTACTGCAACGACATAAATATTACGCCGCTCATCGAAGCAGCGAAGAACAATGCTACTGAGGTAGCATTTCTACTACTTGAAAATGGAGCTGATATCCATATCGTTGACTGGGAGGGTTTCACGGCTCTCGACCATGCCAGACAACGTGAGAACACCAAGCTGATTGTTGAAATCGAAAAGTATCGGAATAATCAATAATAACCGCCAATAGTTTTCCGCTTCGACATTGACAAATAGCAAACCTTTAATACAAAAAATTATGACAGCAATGTAGATCAAAACATCAACCATTTTGGGAGATTCAGTTCCCGTAAGCTTTAATACCGAAATAGCAAGCAACAATGGTCTGGAAAATGGTTCATTTAATACGAGATCAATTTTCCGGGAAGCCAATTCTTATTGATCCCAGTTAAAAGACAAAAACATGAAAAGCAACGATCACTTATTTCGCCTTGACGAAAACCGACTGGAAATAAAAAATGAATATGGTGTGAAAGTGCTTTTATTTGCCAATGAAGAAGTCCCCATTGAAAATGCAGCCGTGCAGGAGCTTATTGATATGCTGGAAATTCAACAGACAGCGAAAAGTTTTTACAAGGCTTCACCCGAAAGTTTTGACGAGGAGCCGGAAATAAG
>PWNZ01000003.1 GCA_003564135.1 Candidatus Cloacimonadota bacterium | reverse complement strand
TAAACCGGAAGTCAAAGAAACATACTTTGAACCAATAAACAGGTCGTTTGAGTTAAGTATCATCCCTATGAAAGATGATATTTTTATTGTTGTTATTGAAAATATAACCGACCGCAAACAGGCTGAGGAAGCGCTGCGACAAAGCGAAAACCTGTTCCGGAAAGTATTTGAAATCCTCCCCATCGGCCTGTGGATCGCTCACAAAAACGGAACACTTATGCAAGGCAATCCTGCCGGTGTGGCTATCTGGGGAGCCGAACCCAATGTCAGCCAGGATCAGTATGGCGTTTTCAAAGCCAGACGGTTGCCATCCGGAGAGCAAATCGCTCCTGATGACTGGGCATTAGCACGCACCGTGAACAAAGGGGAGACCATTGTTGACGAACTACTGGAAATCGATGCTTTTGATGGACGCAAAAGGACCATCCTCAATTATACCGCACCGGTACTGGATGAACAGGGAAATGTTCAAGCCGCAATCGTTGTCAATCATGATATAACCGAAAGTCATAAAGCAAAAAGCCAGTTAGTTGTTAGCGAAAAAAGACTAAAAGATGCCCAGAGTATTGCCCATTTGGGAAATTGGGAACTCAATATTGAGACCAATGAATTATTTTGGTCGGATGAAATATACAGAATATTTGATTGCGAGCCAGATGAGTTTGAGGCAACTTATGAGTCATTTTTGAACTTTATTCATCCTGATGATAGAGAAATAGTTGATAAGGAATATCTAAGTTCGCTACAAACAAAAACGGCGTATCAAATCGAACATCGTATTATAACCAAAAATAATCAATTAAAATTTGTAAGGGAAAAATGCTCAACAACTTTTGATGAACAAGGGAAACCGTTAAGCTCTTTTGGTATAGTGATAGATATTACGGAACAAAAGAAAGCAGAGGAGGCACTAAAGGAAAGGGAAGAGCTTTATCGCCGACTTGCTGAAAATACAACTGATGTTGTGTGGATGTCAAACATGGAGTTAAAGAATATCTATGTCAGCCCTTCTATAGAAAAGCTGGTTGGGATGAACCCTGACGAATACTTGAAAACATCCTTAGAGGATAACTATACACCTCCATCATTAGAAAAATTGTACGCTGCTTTTCAGGAGGAGTTAATAATCGAACAAGACCCTAACCGGGACTTACATCGGAGCAGATATCTTGAACTTGAACACTATATTTCCGACGGCAGCACAATATGGGTTGGCATAAATGTAACAGCCATTCGTGATAAAAAAGGTAAGATGATTGCTTTGCAAGGTGTAACCCGTGATATATCAAAGCAGAAAGAAGCAGAACAGGAACTTCAAGAAAGTCAAGAACGTTTTGAACGACTTTTCGACAACAATCCTGCTTCAATGACTCTTTCGAGTATTCCCGAGAGAGAGTTTCTACTTGTTAATGAAGCCTTTTTAGATACATTAGGATATCAAGAAACCGAGATAATCGGAAGGTCATCACAAGAATTAAATTTATACGTAAACCCCGAAGAACAGGAAAAAGTAGCAGAATCATTACAACGGGACGGCAGGATAAAAAACACTGAATTACAGGTGCGGTGTAAAGACGGCAGGATAATCACAGGGCTTTTTACAGGCGAAATCCTACTCAGTGCGGGCAAAAATTATTATCTTACAGTTATGATTGATATAACTAAGGAAAAGGAAGCACAAATAAAAATCAAAGAGAGTGAAGAACTCTTAAATCTCTTTTTCTCGCAATCGATGGATGGCTTCTTCTTTATGATGTTAGATGAACCTATCATGTGGAACGACTCAACTGATAAAGAAAAGGCTTTGGATTATGTTTTTCGGCATCAGAGAATGACAAAGGTTAATCAGGCTATGCTGAACCAATACCGGGCTAAAGAGGAAGACATTGTAGGTTCTACCCCCTACCGTCTGTTTAAACACGATCTTGAGCATGGTCGTCATATCTGGAAAGGTCTTTTTGATAAAGGTCGGTGGAATGTCGAGACAAAAGAGCAAAGATTTGACGGCACCGAGATGATAGTTGATGGTGATTATATTTGCCTCTATGATGAAGAGGGTCGGATCATCGGTCATTTTGGTGTTCAATCCGATATCACTGAACACAGAAAAGCAGAAAAAGATTTGCAAGAGAGTAAGAACCTACTACAAGGGATGTTTGAAAGTATTCAGGATGGTGTCTCGGTTCTCGATAAAAATATGAATATCCTTCTATACAATAAAACGGTAGAAAACTGGTTCCTTGATAAGATGCCGCTTGAAGGGAAGAAATGCTTTAATGTCTATCAAAACAGGGAAGATATTTGTTCCGATTGTCCTACTGACAGATGTTTACAGACCGGAAAAATGGAAAGCTCAATCCTTCCCGGACCGGTCGGAACTGATGTGGAGTGGTTTGAAACTTACTGCTATCCAATGATAGATGAAAAGACCGGCAAAAGAACCGGGGTAGTCGAGTTTAAAAGGGATATCACCGAAAAACTTAAGGTGGAGCAGGAAATCAAAGAGAGCAGTGAACGTTTGCAGTCGCTCATAGAGCATACGCCTGTCGTGATCTATTCTTACAGAATAGTCAGCGGAAGATGTGAGTTTAACTTTTTCAGTGATACGGTTGAGGACATACTCGGTTACAAAGCGGAAGAGATGAAGAGCAAAACAGCTTTCCCCGATAATTGCATTCATCCTGATGACAGAGAACTGATAGTCAATAATGATAAAGAGATTACAACAAGAGGGGTAGGTCTTATTCCGGAAATTGAATATCGCCACAAACACAAAAACGGTAGTTATCGTTGGCTCAGAGACCGGCAAAGAGTGATTTCCAATAAAGACGGTATTGTCGAAATCGTCGGTTCTTTCACCGATATAACCGACATTAAGAGCTATGAAGAAGAGCAGAGGAATCTGCAGATACAATTAGCACAGACCCAAAAGATGGAAGCTATCGGTAATCTTGCCGGAGGAATAGCCCACGATTTTAATAATTCATTAACTGTTATATCCGGTTTTACAGAGCTTCTTTTATTATCAGTCACTGAAGTTAACCCACTTTACAGTAAGATTAAAGAAATAGAAATTGCCGCTCAGAAGTCTTCCCGATTAGTGCAGCAGTTATTGGCATTCGCCCGCAAACAACCTATTAACCCTAAAAAGGTGAACATTAATGAAGCTATTGATGATATGATGTCTTGGCTGAAAAATCTTTTGGGATCTAATATCAGCATCAAATGGCAACCTGCTAAAGACCTTTGGGACATCATGATTGATCCGACACAGGTTGACCAGATAATTATGAACCTTTGTATTAATGCTAAGGATGCCATCGAAGGACAAGGTTGCATAGAGATAGAGACCCGGAATATCTCGGGCAAGGATAATATGGTCATCCAACCCGGCATAGAGGTAAAACAGGATGACTGCGTACTAATAAGAATTACTGATGATGGCAGAGGCATGGACGAACAGACAATGTCACGACTATTTGAACCATTTTATACTACCAAAGCAGAGGGTACCGGGCTGGGCTTAGCAACCGTAATGGGAATAGTTAAGCAAAATAACGGACACATTACTATCGATTCGGAGGTTGACAAAGGAACGGCCTTTTATGTTTATTTGCCGCGGGCAGAAGATGTTATGGGACGGTTTGATCCTCTTGAGAAAGTCAATCAAAGCAAACCGGAAAAGATTAAGCAGCTTATTTTAGTTGTTGATGATGATCGTCCGATTTTAGACGTTCTGAAGCCGATGATTTCTAACATTGGATTTGATGTCATAATATCCTCTAACCCCGTGCATGCCATAGAATTGTTTAAAAAGAAAAATAATGAAATCCAGATTTTACTTACTGATATAAAAATGCCCGAAATGAATGGTGTTGAAATGGCGCTCGAGCTGCTAAAGATCAAGCCTGACCTAAGAATACTGTTTATGTCTGGTTACGGTGCAGATGCTATAAATAAGGAGGCTTTTCAAGGCATAAGGTACGACTTCATTGGCAAACCTTTTTATATGAAGCAGATACAAGAGAAACTAAGTAAATTGTTACTTGCAAATGGATATAAGTAAAAACTGTTTACTTATTGCTGCTTAGAGCGGAGAGCACTGAGAAAAAGAACCCCCATAGAGATTTCGTAGATTAGACAAATTAAAATTCGAGTTTTGTGCTTGGTTTGCGGCTGAGTAAGAAAGTCGAAGAGCTAAGGGCAGAGGAGAAGGGGTATTAAAAAATTGCGAAAGCAGATTTCTCTCTCGCGTTTTATATGCATGTTTATTTGTTTGGCTATCAATGCTTTATCAATTAGCTGTCCTTGTTTTGACTGGTAGTTAGCCGGAGCTTCTCAATAGCTAAATAACCGGTTAGTGGTTAGGCACTGTTATGACAATCCCGATTTAGCAAACTTCATCTGATCTAAAAGATAGTTGACAGATACACCATCTTGAAAAAATAAATGAGAACAACTACCAGTGGTGAGAAGCAGGTTGGTAAATAGGATTATTTCAGCCGGGCAGAGGTTATTTGATGGTGAGTGTTGTAGTTTAAGTTAGGGTGGATGTCAGTTTTAGAAAAGAATAGGAGGAATCAATGCTAAAGAAGGAATTAACAGCAAAAGTACTTGATACCGCTCTTGCTAATGGTGCCGATTTCGCTGAGATATTTGTTGAGAACAAATATAATTCGAATATCAGGCTCTTTGACAATGCTACGCAGCAGTGCATGGCAGGAAAAGATTATGGGGCGGGAATTCGAGTATTTTACGGTTCTACGGCTATATATGCTTATACTAACGACCTTTCGGAACAATCGTTACTACAAGCAGCACAAGCAGTAGCAAAAGCACAATCTTCTAAAGAAAAAAAGATAGTGCACGACCTGACTAAGAAAGAGTTTGATAACAAACATAAGGTCGAAATATACCCGACAGATGTATCGAAAGAAGAAAAAATCAATTTCATGCGCCGGATTAATGAAGCGGCTCGAGAAGAAGGTGAGCAGATATCACAAGTTGACGTTACCTTATTAGAAAAGAAGCAAAACATATTGATTGCCAACAGTGAAGGCCTATGGGCTGAAGACGAAAGGAACTACATTCGAGCTGTGGCAGTAGTAATAGCCGGTGACGGTAAAGAAAGGCAGACCAGTTCGTCAGGTCCGGGTGCATTGTCAGGTTTTGAGTTTATCAAGAGTATGGACCCTGTTAAGCTTGGGAAAGAAACTGCTAAATCGGCTTTACTGATGCTGAATGCAAAATATGCACCTAAAGGACAGTTCCCTGTTATTATAGATAATGGATTTGGGGGCGTGATATTCCACGAAGCGAGCGGTCATGGTCTTGAGGCCACGTCATTAGCCCGTAATGCTTCGATATTCTTAGGAAAGCTGAATCAGAAGGTTGCCTCAGAGAAAGTTACAGCTATCGATGACGGGACTTTACTAAATAAATGGGGTTCCACTAATATCGATGACGAAGGAATGACAACCCGAAAAAATGTACTTATCGAGAACGGTATCTTGAAATCATACCTGATAGATAGATTAGGGGCTATTAAGATGAACTTGCAACCCACCGGCAGCGGTAGAAGACAATCATATCAATTTGCACCAACATCACGTATGAGTAATACATTCATAGACAACGGGAAAGATGACTTTGAAGATATGATAGCCTCGGTAGATTATGGTATTTATGCCAAGAAGATGGGCGGCGGGTCAGTCTTACCAGGTACCGGCGATTTCAACTTTGCAGTAGCTGAAGGTTACCTTATCCAAAACGGCAAGATAACGGAACCAGTCAGAGGTGCAACTTTGATTGGTAACGGTGCAGGTATCCTCCATAAGATCAGTATGGTATCCGACAACTTAGAGTTGGCTGAGGGGATGTGCGGTTCACAAAGTGGTTCCGTACCAACCTGCGTCGGACAGCCGGCCATAAAAGTCGATGAAATAATTGTCGGTGGTCGGGGCTAAACAGGCCTACGATTTAATACTTCAAGGAGGAATTATGTATAATAAAGAAATAGAAAAACTATTGTCGTTAGCTAAAGAGAAGGTTGATGATGTAGAGATATACCTGCAGCATGGTAAGTCTTTTTCTGTCAGAATAAGACAACAGAAAGTAGATTCATTCAACTATGCCGACAGTAAAGGAATCGGAATACGCATAATGAAGGATGGCAAGGTTGGATACTCATATACGGAAGAGTTTTCCGATGATGCTTTCAATACTGTTTTGCAGGAAGCGGTGGATGGTAGCATTCATGTTGAGAACACAGATCCAGTCATAATGGATAACTACCCTGATATTGATGAAAAGCCTGTAATTTACTCACCCGAACTCAATAAAGTTACTGTTGACCAGAAAATTGAACTAGCTAAAGAACTGGAGCAAAAAGCGTATGATAAAGATAAAAGAGTGTTTAATGTTCCCTATGCTTCTTATAGTGACGGCTCAAGATATATTCGAATTATTAACAGCAAAGGTCTGGATAAAGAGTATAAGACGAACTACTGTATGGCGCCTGTTATGGTCTTAGCAGCCGAAGGAGAACAGAAAAAGTCGGGCATGGGTTATTATGCCGGTCGCTGCTTCAATGACATTTCAACTGATGAGGTAGCTACTAAAGCTGTGCACAAAGCGATTAATTTATTGAATAGTGTCTCACCTAAGTCGGGAGAATATCCGGTCATTCTCAGTAACGAGATGGTAACTGCATTGATGCAGACTTTTTCGGGTATTTTCTCTGCCAAGAATGTGCAAGAAGGGAAATCACTACTTAAAAGTAAAATCGGTCAACAGATTGCCAATCAGTGTGTAACGATATATGATGATGCTCTCCGCTCTGACGGTTTGAGCAGTTCTCCATTCGATGATGAAGGCTATCCAACTCAAAAGACGGTCCTTATCGAGAACGGAGTTCTTAGGTCATTTTTGCATAATACCGTTACCGCTGCCAAAGACAAAGTCGAATCAACCGGTAATGCAGGAAGAAGCATAAAGAGTTCACTGACAGTCTCAAAAAGTAATATGATCATTGATGCACAAGATAATGATCAGGAGAAGATGAAGAAATACGGCGACAAAGTTATCGAGATTATCAGTTTGCAAGGTCTGCACTCGGGAGCAAATCCCATATCGGGGGATTTTTCACTTTCAGCAGAAGGATTTATCTATGAGAATGGAGTTAGAACATCCAGTCTTAGCGATTTCACATTATCCGGGAACTTCGTTGAGATGCTACAAAACGTAGCTATGATCGGCAACGACTTTTTGATGAGTCATACCTCTTGCGGTGCGCCTTCGCTATTGATAGATAAATTGATAATCAGCAGTAAATAGAAATAGAGAAGATAATATAAAAATAGGCAGGTGGACCACCTGCCTATTTTGTGTGTAGGTGTTTATTGTTTTTTATATATAGCTAATAGGGACAGTCATAATATCCTTACATTAGACTGGATCACCGGCTTTTTAGGCCGAGTATTCTGCTTTTCTGTTATAGTGGGTCAGCCTGTAAAAGAGCAACATAATTGTCTATGCAGCTAAGGTTTCAGCAGTTCAGTAATCTTTTTACTAACGGTGGTTGCATCGAGACCGGCATGAGTATATACATCGCTTGATTTACCGGATAAACAGTAGTTGGCAACACCGAATCTATGAAGCTTGCAATGTAATCCTTGTTCAACTAACTTTTCTGCAACTATACTTCCTAGACCGGTGTTAACATTATGATCTTCGTAGGTAAAGATGGTTCCGGTTGCAGCGGCTTCCCGCAGCATTTCGGGGTTGACTGCCGTTGGAGATGATACAGCCCATAACTGCAACGATTTTTGCTGTTGTTTTAGTATTTCGGTAGCTTCTATAGCCTTAGCGGCGACAGATCCCATCATCAATAATGCTCCATCTTTGCCGTCTCTTAACTTATCCGGTTTTCCATACTCAAAACGATAGTTCTCATCATAGAACAGTTCTCCATTATCTTTACGAATAACGGGAACCTTAGAACGTCCCATTGCCACTAAGAAATTACCTTTATGCTGAGCGACATAGCGGATAACTCTGTCCGTTTGATTGGGACATACGGGGACAATAACCTTGAAATGAAACAGGTTTCTCATCATACCGACATAATCTAAGCATTGATGAGTCTTTCCATCTTCGCCAACATCGAGACCGACATGCGTTACTATCAACTTGAGGTTGGTCATATTAATGTCGTTCAATCTGTGTTGATTATAGGTTTCATCTATACCGAAAACGCCAAAATCGGCAAAAAAAGTCAGGACGTTTTCTATGGAAATACTACCTGCAATTGTCGCTGTATGATGTTCTGAGATACCGCACTGGATGAAATTATTTGGTAGAACCTTTTCAAAGTCCTTAGTTTTGACGCTGCCTTGCAGGTCACAGTCGAAAACAGCAACGGGACAGAAAGTATCCTTATAATGTTCTTTCATTCCATTAGCTATATCGGTTAGAGCGTTTCCCCAAGCCGATCTGTTATCAATAGGGTCATCATATTTTCTGATGTTATCGATATCTATGGATAGTTCATTGATTATTTTATGCGGCGGCATTACGCATTCTAAAGGTTGGTGAGCTTTGAAAAAATCAGCTCTCATTTCCTTTAGATGTTTAAAATCGTTAGGTTGATTCAATTCCTCTAAAGCTTTGGATAGTTGTTCCTCTTTAAGTGCCGCTCCGTGATACTGTTCTTTGTTTTCCATGAAAGCGACACCTTTGCCCATGACTGTATGAGCTAAGATGAGAGTCGGAGCATCATTTTTTTCAGCTTGATCTAAGGCAGCATATATCTCTTTATAAGAATGACCGTCTATTTCAATAACTTTCCATCCGTCTGACTCATAATTGGCCACGATATTTTGGGGCATTATCTCCCCGATATCACCCCCAATTTGCAGCCTGTTGTAATCAATCAGAGCGGTAAGATTATTTAATCCGTATTTAACAGCAAATCGTCGCGCTTCAGAGAGTTGTCCTTTCTGCTGTTCACCATCGCCCATCAAAACGTAGACTCTATTATCGATTGACTTGAGTTTCGATGATAGGGCAAAACCGCATCCGGCAGAGAGACCCTGGCCTAAGTTGCCGGAACCCCACTCAACACCGGGTGTATCCCTTTCTACATGTCCTTCAAAAATGCTTCCTGCTAACCGGAATTGTGATATAAAATCATTCATATCAAAGAATCCGTTTAATGCTAACGCAGAATAGACTCCGGGAGAGATATGACCATTGCTGATGATTATTCTGTCTCGCACTTCTTGATTGAAGTTTTGATGACCGATGTTGGCATACTCATATAGTGCTAATAACATGTCGATGGATGACATTGATCCACCGGGGTGCCCACTGCCTGCTATAGTAGTTGCTTTTAGAATAGCTGCACGAGCTACAGAAGACTGATCTTTTAACTTGTTGACAGCCATCATATAGTTTTTTGCTTTCATTTTTTACCGCCAAGATATTAGTTAGTGTTGCTAGTCTATGAAATGGACTCGGTCTATTTTTAACTATTATGAAACAATGCTTGTAATCCGGAGATCAAATAGTTTTGACTGAATAGCACCGATTCCTACATCACATTTGACTCGAAAACAAGGTTTGTGACGGATGTATAGCTGTCAAACTAAAACCTGATATTAGTTCCAATTAATGATGATCTAAAAAATAATTTAGACAGTCGAGACGGTATCCTCAAAAAGGTACTAGAGTATGCTGCAAGTTGTTTTAGCTGATTATAATCAGCTTCTTGACCCTCGTAACACTATCAGTCTTAGCAATTGAACTAGCGCCATCAAGGTAGCTGCAATATAGGTCAAAGCTGCTGCGTTAAGCACTTTTTTTGATCCGTAAACCTCCTGATCGGTGGTTACAAAACCGTTCCTAAGTTCGGCTATAGCTCTTGAAGAGGCGTTAAGTTCTACAGGTAGTGTGACTACATGAAAAAGTAAGGCAGCAGAGAAAAAGATGATTCCTAAGTCCATCATTAGTGGCGAAGCGAGGAAGAACCCGATTATGAAAAGTGGAAATGCAGCAGTAGTTCCGATATTAGCTGCGGGAAGAATAGAAGCTCTTACGGAAAGCGGGGCATAGTTAGTCGCATGTTGGATAGCATGTCCGACCTCATGTGCCGCAATACTCAAGGATGAGACGGTTTTCCCGTAATAAATACCTTTAGAAAGGCTAACAATCTTTTTTCTCGGGTCATAGTGGTCTGTCAGCTCACCTTCGACCGGTACGATTTTGATATCATATAATCCATGTTTATCTAAGATCTGTCTTGCAACTTCAGCACCTGTTATTCCTGATGAGTTTGCTACCTTGCTAAATCTTTTATAGTTACCTTTGACTTTGCTCTGGGCGTAAAACGCCAGGAGTAAAACGGGAATCAAAAGTATTATTGTTGAGTCGTAAAAGAACATTATTTATATTCTCCTTTCGCATTGTTTTTCGTAAGTAGTGACCGATTAGGAATTTTCAGCTCCTTTCAGCATGTCGGTTCCGATATTAGAACGAACCGACCTCGAAAAATGCATCAATTTGTTCGATGTTCGCCTTCCTAGCTTCTTCTATAGTCCCATTAAACAGCATACTGCCTTGATCGAGGAATATTATTTTATCGGCGATTCGATGGATGCTGGCCAATTCATGAGTAACGATTAGTACAGTCATTCTAAGTTGATTTTTCAAGTTGAGGATTAGCTTATCCAAATCAGCACTTGTCAAGGGATCAAGTCCTGCTGAAGGCTCATCACAGCACAATATTACCGGGTCTAAGGCTATGGCTCTAGCTAAAGCTGCTCTTTTTTTCATACCACCGGATAGTTCGGAAGGCTTCAAGTATATGGCATGACTCAGATTAACAAGCCCTAATTTAACTTCGATGATTTTTTGTCTGATTTCAGGCGGTAGTTTGGTATGCTGTTCTAAGGGTATAGATATGTTTTCGAAGATATTGACAGAGTTGAGCAAAGCGCCGTTCTGGAATAGAACACCTATCTTTTTTAATATTTCCTCATACTCATTCTCGCTCAAAGTGGTCAGGTCTTCACCGAAAACTTCTATGCTGCCGGATGCCGGTTTTTGCAATTGCAGAATGTTTTTCAACAGTGTTGTTTTCCCACATCCACTGCTTCCCAGGATAACCGTGACCTCATTTTCGAGAATGTCAACGTTGATATCACTCAAAATAGTCGTCTCACCGTATTTGGCTACTAAATCTTTTACTCGAATAAGCGGTTTTTTTTCTTTCATTGCTTAACCTGTGTTAGGGAAGATATAGAAGACTGAAGACAACGTCTATCAGAATCACGGTAAAGATCGAGGTTACAACAGAGAAGGTTGTCGCTTTACCTACACCTTCAGCTCCACCTTCAACTTGCAGACCATAAAAACTACCGATTATGACTATTGCCCAACCGAAAAAAGTGCTTTTGATCATAGTCGTAATAAAGTCTTTGAATGTGAGCACATTTATCAGTTGATTATAGAATGCGGAAGGACTGAGATTAAGGTAAAAGACAGCAATCAGCAGCCCACCAAATATCCCGACAATGATTGACATGACTACCAATAAAGGCATACAAACCGTCATAGCATAAAACTTTGGTACAATGACATAGCGGATTGGGTTTATCGACATCATTTTTAGAGCGTCAAGCTCTTCAGAGACTTTCATCGTGGCTATCTCGGAAGCTATTGACGAGCCGCTGCGACCGGATACAATGATGGCTGTTATCAACGCCCCCATCTCAGTTAACATAGCATAACCCAACATGTCGGCAATAAATATCTCCGCTCCAAACATGCGCAGCTGAGCTGCTGCTTGCAGGGCAAGGATAAAACCTATGATAATCGAGAGTACTGCGACTATCGGAACACCTTCCAATCCAATCAAAAGTGACTGCTGTGTAAATGAACCTTTACGAGCACCTTTCTTTTTCCATATACCGACTATCGCCCAGTAAAAAATGTCCGCTGCTAAGACCATAGCATCAAAAAGAGACCGGCCGAAATCTATAACGTTACTGCCGATTTTCTCAAAGAATGATTCAGGCTTTACGGGCTTAGAATCTTCTAGTTTTGATTGGCTGAATATCTTCAGAGTGTGCCCTTGGTCATCATTATAGTTCGTTATCAGTTCGGTATAGGGTTTATCCAGATTATTGGCTTGCTTGATATCGATAGCAATCTGTTCAATGAAGATGCTTCCGGCACTATCTAACAATCCAGCCTTACTGAGATCGACCTGCTCTATATTTTGTAAATCCTCTATCTGGTGATATCGTTTCCATAAATCAGGTACGGAGTATTTATCGATATCACCCTCAAGTAATATTTTCCCGTTGCCTATGATTAGTTTAGAGCCGCTATCTTTAGAAGGAGTCATAAATTATTAATCCTGATCAGTTACAAGGTGATTGCCATCTTAAGTTATAGTTGGTGATCTCAGAGCTAGTCGCTAATAGAGGAAATAGGTTAGCCTTAAAAAGACATTATGAAGAATCTCAGCATAATCCCGCACATCCTTATTGTAAACCAAATTGATTTTATAATCAATGCTGACCTGTCTGATTAATCTGATTGAGAAGATGTTTTCCCAGTTATAGGAGGTGGACTCTGATGAAGCGAACGGGATAAGGACGTCGGCAGTCGTGCTGTAAGATATGTTATAGGGGAGGTGTAGATTAGCTAATAATGAGAGTTCTGTTCCTTCACGGTAAGAAGATTCAATTTCCTGATATTGTTCGTAGCTTTCTTCTTCTCCCGTATCTTCATCAACCCTTGTCTCTGTCCCCTCGTAACGATAGACATTTTTATATATATCCTGCCGCATTCCGAAACCGAAACGTATGTTCAGAGAAGCTCTCGGTTTGTTTAAGGGGCGAATGTTGATCCCTATTCCTTCACGAAAGACCATCGGGAAAAATGAAGGTTTGATCCTGAATTTGTATCGGTCTTCCAAGTATTTCATAACATTTCCATCACTGTCCAATACCTCGATATCAGTAGTCTCCGACTTATAGGAGTGTTCATCAAAGAAGTGTGTTTCCATATCAGCACGGGCATATACTCCGATGAAACGGGCGAGATAATATATGCCTGTATTACGTAATTTGAAGCTATCAGCGGAGATGCGGAAATCTTCTTCCCTTTCTTTACTTATTCCTAAGTCGGTAAGGTTATGAACTGTATAATAATATGGGTATTTATCGAGGCTGAGGCGGTTGTCAAACTGGGTGGTTATAGTGTATGTAATGTTTGGGTTATCTCTATCCATACTGTTATCTCTGGTTAGGTTGAAGCTGCCATGTATAGTACTCGCGAAGCGCCAATCTCTAATTTCTCTTGTCTGTTCCATGCCTTCAACAATTCCCGCACCCTTGAGAACATTGGTTTCCGAATCGATAACTAAAGTAATTGTACGTAGTTCTCCTTTGACTACATCAACTGTGATGAAATCCTCTAAGGTATAAAAAGGGTAGTTGTTTAGTACTATTTTGTAGGTTTCCGGTCGTAATATCCAGGTTTGCAGCTGTTCACCTAACTCCTCCAAAGCTCCTTGTCCGTACCCATAACTGTCGGCATCTTTTATGGAGAAAACTTCGTACTGAGAATCCATGGGTTCTCGGTTTTCGTCGATTATTCTAATTCTCAATCCACCCCAATCAGGTTCAACAATATGAGTTTGATCCCTAACAACGGTGACATCTTGGGTCATCTTTTGCGCTTCAGTGCCCGAACCGTATTGCAGTACATAATCTCCAGGCGAGAGGTATATGCTGTTTCCCATTCTTTCGAAATAGTTTGTATAATCATCCGGTGAATATAGAGAGTAAAAAGGCTCTGCTTCAGGGGTTGACATAGCCGGCAGAAAAACTCTACCCATGCCGACCAAGTCTCTTTTGCTTTCACGTATTAATTGTTCTCTAGGTGCTGGAGCAAGCCATGTTTCAATTTGTTCTTCAGTTAATCCGAATAAACGTGCCGGTCTTTTGGGGCGGTCATCTTCAGGATCGATATCCTCAGCTATAAAGTCTTCAGGATCTTCAGGCTCTAATATATCATCATCAGTAATTCGGTCAAAATGTAGCAATACCTTTTCAATGAAAGTATCGGTCTCCTCTTTGATTATATTGCTACATTGTTGAACGAACATTTCAACATTATCAGTAAACAATTCGATTTCCCTATCAAAAGAATGCCGGACGATATATTCCATATCCTCAGCACGACGAAGGATGATGTCCATGCTGATATGGGCTCCAGAGTAGAATTCGCTTTGCAGCATTTCAATTTGGCTAACAATAGTGACAACTTCGTATTGGGGACGTTCTATGAGAAAGTCTCGCTGGCTTGTCATGAAAGTGTTGTACCTAATTAAGTGATTTGTGATGGCATCGGGGATAGCAGAGGATAATCTGACTGCCCATAGATCATGATTGGATTATTCTATTTTATGTTGTGAATGACGAAACACTAACTGGCTTCTGTCATAAACACGTGATATCCTGCTATTGGAAACCTCAACCCTATAAGGTAGAGGATTCGTAAGAATAAGGTTAGGATTGTCCGGTACGGGTGAGTAGTCAATAACATAATAATCTCGCTCGATCAGTGGTGTGCTGCATGATGTGACAAGCATAACAAGTAGTCCGGATAATATTATAAATTTTAATGCTTCTATAATTATCTTCATTTCATAACTCCCTAATTGTTTAAGTATAGATGCTGTATCTAATACACATCTTTACCTTCTTCTCAAGATCAATGTTGGGTCTTCGCTAATTTGACGAGCAAATTCATCGAAGTTATCTATAGCATCTTTTAAGGTTTCTAAGCTTAAAAGAATATCTCTCCGGCTGCGGATAATCATCAGATCGAGGTGAGTAAATGCTTGGTTAGCCTGTTTAATGGTTAATTCCAGTTCTTCCATCACCCCTTGAACATCTGTACTTGCTATTTGATCACTAAAGTCTGCTGTATTAGTGATGATGTTCTCGATTTCAGGTGAGTTTATCATCTTTTCGAGTTCATTAGCGGCAGACAATGAGGTATTGCTAACCTTTTCTAAGTTGGCCAACAGATTTGTGAATGCTTGCTGATTCTGTGCGCTGGTCAAAGAATCAATATTACCCAAGACTCTATCTAACTTGGCTGTTATTTCTTCCACGCTAATGGAGACGTCGTCAAAAAAGGTCGTTCCTGCCTTGATGTATGAGCCTGGCTCCAAAATGTCTGCATCGGCAGTACCGCCAAACAATTCAACCTGCTTCAAGCCAGTAATACCGACCAATATCAGCGTTGCTTCGGTGTCTTCCTTGATTGGAGTTCCTGTTTCAACCTTTATCTCTACTATTACCTTGTTCACATCTATAGGATCAAAGCTTATGTTCTCCACGCGACCTACGTTGATACCGTGGTATTTGACCTGTGCTCCAATCTGTAAGCCACTTACGGAGACATCTTCATAAGCTACAAAATATGTATCTAGTCTCTCAATCAGTCTACTTCCTACTATGATAAAGAGAAAACCCATAAATAGTGCTAAACCGATAAAGAAAAACACTCCCAGTCTAACTTTCTGAGCTTTTGTGACCATATGCTATCCCTTTTTTTTAATGGATACTAACTAATCTTCCCTTTTTTTGTCAATCAAAAACCCTTTCTTTGGTTCACTGCTAACAGAATGTTGCAAAGAAAACCAATGCTCAAGTTTAATCGATAACAGACCTTAAGTATTCCAGAGCTCTATCAACAGCTGTGTCTCTATCGTTAATAAAATCCTCGTATCTTTGCGAGACTTCTATCTCAGGTGAGATACCTTTCCTGCTGAGAAGTCTTCCATCGGGACGATAATCTTTGCTGGTGTTGATCCATGCTTGACCCATATAGGGGAGATGAATTACCATTGCGTGCCCTCTTTTGCCAGCACTGTTTAGCCCCATTATTGTTACGTCGTCACGATAATCTTCAAGTATCATGACAAATTCTTCTGCCGGTGTAGTAGTTTTAGGACTGATTAACACGACTGTGGGCACTATCAATTTATCAGCATCCGGGTCATTGTCGAAAAAGGCCGGTTCTTCGGTGATCATTTCAGTTTTTTTTGCATACGATTCATACTCAGGATTAGCTGCTAAGCCATGCCACGGTGAAGCTGTTCCTAAAGCGCTGTATAAAGGTACGTGTTTAAGGGTTTTTATATGCGGATAGGGTATTTTGTCATTATCTATGAAATGATTGAGAATGTCGTAGGCAATATTAATATTACCTATCTGGTTATATCGCATATCCAAGACTATTGCTTCTGCATCTTCATGAACATGATTATAAACGAACCCGAATTCTTTTTCAATTCTCGGATCATCGAACCGGTTAATCTCAATCAAAGCTATCCCGTCTTCCAACCATTTATAATGAACTGCTTCTTTCTGCCATATAAATTCGTGCCAAGTGTCACCTTCCCAGTTCTTTGTTAAGGTTGCATCGATATTTTCTCCCTCCGGCGTTCTGACTTTAATGGAGATAGTACTATCTTTCATACCGGTAAAAGCGAGCAAGAGGGACTTCTGCCTTAAAACAGTTTCATTCGACGCTGATATATAGGGCGAAACCTCTGTTTCTAAATATCTGTTCACAGGTAGGTCGTTAATCTCCAATAGCTCACTTCCAATTTGTACCCTGTCGGAATACCGCTTGCCAATGTTGGTGATAATAACTTTATCGTCCATATCTTCGATCTGAATCAGAGGGTAATTTATCCTGCTACTGATAGCCTGAGGCAACACGATTCGTGTATTGCAGTCATTGAGCAGACCCATGAAGCGCTGTAATACCCGATAATAGTCATATATATTATCAGTTTCTATAGCCATTTTAAGATGGTCTTGATATATCTCATCTAGCTCAAAAGGCTCAAATTCACTGATGAATGGGAAATTATACTCAACATCCTTCCAGATACGGGATAAATTATAGATTTTATTTTCTGTAGAAATATCACGTATATCACTCATTAAACTAAATCCATTCGAGATGCCGACAATCAGAGCCAATAATGATATGATGGTTTTTAATGCCATATTGATGTACCTCTTTTCATCTGATGTAGTTTAATAGATATTAACCATTTTAGACCGTTTTGGTGTCAATCTTTATATCCATTGCAGTCCAATTTTAACGGCATATCCAGTGTAATCTTAACCAATAGATTAATGTTTAGCCAAAATAAAAAGCCGGCACCTGATTCAGGCACCGGCTCAATCTTAATAAACTTAGCAGAGTTTACTCTTCAATAGCCTCTGTAGGACATGAAGGTATGCAAGCTCCACAGTCGATACATGTTTCTTCATCAACTACTGCTTTTTCATTCTCCATTTTCAAAGCAGTCACGGGGCAAGTGTCGATACAGGCACTGCAGCCTATACATTTTTCAGCATCAATTTTTACAGCCATGGTTAGCCTCCTTTAATTTATGGTGTCATAAAATAAAATAGCCATATGCTTTCAAGTTTTTTTTAGAAAGAATCGGCAAGCGTTATTAAAAAGTGTTTGTGATAGGTCTTCGACAGCTTCATTTCTAATCTCGGCAATTCTTGCAGTGATAACGGGTATAGCTGTGGGATCGTTCCTTTTCCCTCGGTTGTTTTGGGGGGAGAGGAAAGGGGAATCGGTCTCGGTCATTAGCCTGTCCGATGGACATTTTTTTACTACATCGAGTATTGAGCAGTTCTTATAAGTAATTGTACCTGTGACAGATATGTGCCAACCTCTGCTCCACAGTTTTTCAGCGAAGCATAAATCTCCAGCATAACAGTGAAAGACCAGATTATCGATATTAAATCTACTTAGAATCTGCCAACAGTCATGATTAGCTTGTCGATTATGAATGATCACCGGTAGCTGTTTTTCTTCTGCCAGCTCCAATTGCTCGGTAAATACTTTTTGCTGCAACTCTTTAGCTGTGTGTTTTCGGTAATAATCGAGGCCTATTTCTCCTACGGCTACTACCTTCGGATGTTGCAGGAAGGAGTTAAAAGCCTTAGAGTCGAATATATCGGCATAGTTAGGATGGTAACCTACTGATGCGTAGAAATCATCATGTCGTTCGGCGAGAGCGATACTTTTTTCACAGCTTACAGTGTCAATACCCACGTTAATGAATTTGTTTACACCTGCATTTCTGCTGTTGGAGATAACCTGTTCTCTATCTTTATTGAAATTTGGGAAATCGAGGTGGCAATGAGTTTCGAAATAGTTCATGATAATAACTTTTTTTAGTATTTTATAAGGTGCTAACCGAAAAGAGCTGCGGCAAAATCTTCACTATCAAAATCTTTCAAGTCATCAATGCCTTCTCCCAATCCAATTAGTTTAACAGGGATGTCAAGCTCTTCCTTGATACCGATAACTATTCCGCCTTTAGCTGTGCCGTCAAGTTTTGTTAAAGCTATCCCATCAATAGTCACAATTCCATTGAATATCTTGGCCTGAGAAATTGCATTTTGCCCAGTAGAGGCGTCTAATACCAGCAATGTTTCGTGTGGAGCATCGGGGATAACTTTTTTGATTGTTCTGTTGATCTTACTGAGTTCGTTCATCAGATTGACTTTGTTGTGCAACCTGCCGGCGGTATCAATAAGGACAACATCCACATCTCTATTTTTAGCGGAGTTCAAGCCATCGTAAATTACAGCCGAAGGGTCCGACCCTGCCAGATGTTTGTGAATAATTGACTTGGCCCTTTCAGACCAGATCGTTAACTGCTCGATAGCTGCTGCTCGGAAGGTGTCGCCGGCAATCATCATAACCTTTTTTTTCTCTTTGCGGAAATTGTTGGCAAGTTTGCCGATAGTTGTCGTTTTTCCAACACCATTAACTCCGACTATCAATATGACCTGTGGAGAGTGTTCGTTTGAATACAAGCTTTTCTCAAGGTTTGATTTACCTAAGATATCACTGATGATCCCTTGTAATAGGCCCATTATCTGATACGGGTCATCTATCTGTTGAACTCTTATTGCTTCCGACAGTCTTTCAATGATTTTTTCACTAACATCGACTCCAATGTCGGATTCAATCAAGATATCTTCGATATCATCTATAAGGTCTTGATCAATTTTAGTGCGCAACTTAAGCGTTTCAGCTATTTTGGCGACGAAGCCGTTTTTTGTTTTTGCTAATTTATGTCTGAGTTTTTCAACGAGTATTTTCATATTGGATGCTACTTTTATTAAAATATACGAGGATGAGATGGTGGGGTAAGGGTTAGTGCCGGCGCTAAAAAAGCATCTGTTCTTATTCGTTCAGACAAGCCGCTATACAAACAATAAGCTGACAAACAATCCCCAAAGGATGATCGTCAGCACAATGTTTTATCAAGAAGGTTTGATGTCGAAAGCTACTGCTGTTGATGTAAGGCTTTTTCTTTGTTGACCACCGCCATCAAACGTGATTTCTTTCTTGAAGCAGTTCTTTTATGAATAATTCCGACCTTTGCTGCTTTATCTATTTTGGCGTACAAGTCGCTCATCATGGATTCTTTCTCAGAGACATCCATGTTGCTCCTTATTTTTTTGGTCATCGATTTTATTGTATGCTTTACTCTATGATTCTTGGCTCTGCGTATTGCATCCTGCCTTAGCCTTTTTCTGCAAGATTCTGTGTTGGGCATTATACCTCCGATATTGTGTTTATTTACGTTCGGAACAAGAAACCGGTAGGCCTTTTTTTGTCAATTAAAAAGTCGTTCAAAAAGCATAAATGAGCTGCTGGATTGGCTCGCAGGTTAAAAAGTAAGTGATCCGAAAAATTGCCATGCAGCCCATAAAGCAGGAGATACGGTAAAGACATACAAACTGCACGGAACGAGCGCACCTAATCATTAGTGTTTTCATCTATAAGTTTGACAGATATACCTCTTTCCAACTACAAATCAAAATAAAAAAGTGGGTACTATATGGACTATTTATTGCCGGAAACCATGCATGAAGCCCGCCAATTAGGATGGAAAAGCTTAGACATAATTGTCATAACCGGTGATGCACACGTTGACCACCATTCATTCGGAGCAGCTCTTATCGGCCGATTTTTAGTAGCTAACGGTTTTAAAGTTGGCATAATTTCTCAGCCTGACATCAATAATCAAGCAGATTTTCAAGCTTTAGGGGAGCCTAATCTCTTTTTTGGAGTAACGGCCGGAAATGTTGACTCAATTGTTAATCACTATACCGCTCAAAGAAAAATCCGTTCCGATGATAAATACACACCGGAAGGAAAGGCCAGTAAAAGACCCGATAGGGCAACGATAATTTATACTCAAAAAATAAAGCAGATATTTAAAGGCGTTCCGGTAATTATTGGTGGAGTTGAAGCGAGCCTGAGGAGGATAGCTCATTACGATTTCCTGCAAGATAAAGTCAGAAAGTCAATCCTGTATGATAGTAAAGCAGACTTGTTAATATATGGCATGGCAGAAAAAACAATACTGGAAACTGCTGAGTTGATGCAGCAAGGCACCGATATTAGCTCAATTACTGATCTTAAGGGTACAGTTACTATAGCTAAAAATCCCGCAGGTATAATGTTGCCCGATACCGAACAAGCCTCGACGCCTGTAGCGTTTATTGAGATGACTCGTCTCTTTGAGAAACATCATCGCTATAATACTCTGTACCAGAAGTTTGGCAACAGATATTTGAGGCATAATCCACCTGCAACTCCCTTATCGACCTCAGAAATTGATTTTATCTACAACCTGCCATTCACAAAGCAACCACACCCTAAATACAAGGGGAAGGCAATCCCTGCTTTTCTGCAAATTAAAGACTCAATAACAACTCATCGTGGCTGCTTTGGAGGATGTAGTTTCTGTTCCATTTTTTATCATCAAGGAAACAAAATCCAATCTCGCAGTAGAAAATCGATTATCGCAGAAGTGAAAAAAACAGTATTAATGCCGGGATTTAAAGGGACAATTACCGATGTTGGCGGCCCGTCAGCTGACATGTACGGGATATCCTGTCCCCATGATAAATGCACCCGTACTTCTTGCCTTAGCCCTAATATTTGCCACCAATTAGACTGCTCACATGAGAAATATTTGAATCTGTTAAAGGAAATATCTCGAATACCGCAGGTTCGGCATCTTTTTGTTAGTTCAGGAATAAGAACCGACATGGCAGTCATGAACGAAAAATTTATAGAGGAATTAGTAAAAAAACATACCTCGGGAAGGATCAAAATAGCTCCTGAACACATATCAAAAAAGGTTCTTGAGTTAATGAACAAACAAGATTTTTCCAACTATGAAACGTTTAATAGGATGTTTCGTAAATACTGTCAAAAATATGCTAAAAATTATCAAGTGATACCTTATCTAATAGTCGGTCATCCAGGAACTACTTTGCAGGAAAGTATTGAGTTAGCCATATATCTCAAGAATAATAGACTAATGGTAGAACAAGTACAGGAGTTTACAGCAACTCCGATGACTATCAGCACAGCCATGTATTACACCGGAATTAACCCTTTCACCGGCGAAAAGGTTCATGTCGCTAAAGGAAGAGAGGTCAGATTACAAAAAGCGTTGGCACAATGGTACGTCCCTTCAAATAAAAAATACGTTATTGAAGCTCTTCGTAAAGCGGATAAAAAAGACCTGATATCATTTTTTTATCCCTAAAAAAGGAGATTATCCTCTATCGACAGAGCCTGATCCTGTGAAGATAGACGAGACCACGATGGAAGAAAAAGGATTCTGCAAGGCAGACCGCACCCGTTTAATTTCATAAATCATTTAGCCAGAGAAGACTCAATTAAGCTACACTTATTCCCTCTCATTGTTAAGTCTTGACATTGTTTACTTACCGCTTATCTTTTCGCAACAGACATCCTTATACGTCGCAGCAGACATCCTTATACGGAATGAGACTGGAAAACCTTGACAAAAATCCACTATATAGCCGTCTAATAGGATAAAAAATGTAATTGGAGTTCAATAGCTAATGGCACCAGAATTAATCGTTGTAATAGGAGCTTATGGTAGCGGTAAAAGCGAATATGCTATCAATCTGGCCGAACAATATAAAAATAGGTATGAAAATAAGATTTCTTTAGTCGATCTCGACATCGTCAATCCGTATTTCCGTAGCAGAGATGTCCGGAACTATTTTAATGAAAGAGGTATTAATGTTATCAGCCCAGAAGGAGAATATGCCTACGCTGACTTACCCATGATCTCTCCCAAAATATCCGGGGCCATACAACAGAAAGATCAAAACGTCATCCTTGATGTAGGCGGAGACCCCGCCGGATGTAGAGCGCTGGCTAGGTTTACGGATTTGATAATCGCTCGAGGATACCAGATGCAATTTGTTGTTAACACTCTCAGGCCTTTCACTACTAACGCCAAAGATATTAAAGAGATGAAACATAACCTGGAAAAAGCATCTAAACTAAAAATATCCGAGATAATTTCTAATACTAACCTCTTGGACGAAACAGAAGAAGACCAGATTATTGTAGGTATTGACATCCTGAATAAAGTGGCCGAAGAAGAAAACATCAAGTTCGATAAATATTTAGTCCTTGATAAACTGCAAGAAAATATCTCTGAATCAATTAAGAATAAAAAAAGAATGATTCTCAAATACTATCTCAGTAAACCGTGGGAAATACCAATCATGACCAAAGGTATCTAATATCTTACTAAGCAACTTCATAAAGCAAGGAGCAAGTTTACTGGCTGCTGTATAACGCTGATTATCTGGCTGCCAATTATTAAACCCATAATCTGGCTAAATAGTACATAATAGATTTATCTAGTGATTGGCGATAAATATTCGGTCGGGAGCCATGGCAGCTTTATCTTAGAGTTTTCAAAGAGCAGTTTAAAGTAACAAAAGAAGATAAGATTGAGCTTAAACCTTCTAAAGAGATGACCAGTAGTTCG
>PWNZ01000198.1 GCA_003564135.1 Candidatus Cloacimonadota bacterium | reverse complement strand
TTAATACCAAATTACATTGCCCAAGCTCTAATAGATCAAGTGACAATGAATGAAAGAGCCGAGCTTTTAAATGTAACAGAGTTCTTAGAAGATCAGGTAGAGATTGTTTCCAGTAGGCTGAGAGTGGCAGAAGAAGATCTTCGGATGTACAAAATAGAAAGAGGTATCTATATGCTCTCTGCCGAGACAAATGCTTTAATAGGCAGGTCATCCGATGTTGAAGCCGCTTATGAAGAAGCAATAAATCAACAGGCCATTTTAGGCGAAAAGCTTTCTTACCTCAGGCAAGAACTCGGCAGGCAGGACTCCCTTTTTCTTGATATTAACTCTGTAATAACATCCAACTATATGGAGAGGTTACGGTCCGAAGTAGTTTCTATTCAAACTCGGATAACCAACCTCATTACTAGACATGAATATCCCCTTGACCATCCTGAGATAGTCCATCTTAATCGACAGCTTAGTAATGCAAAAGAAAAACTCAATGAAGAAATACAGAGAGTTCTTAATATTCAAGTAGGGACAGTCGATCCATTGGTATATAGAAGTGATTTAACCCAGCAAATAGCATCAACACTGATAGAGCTTAACATTACAGAGTCACGTGTTCGAGCCTTGGCCAGAAGTTTGGAAGAGTACAATGCCCAATTAGCGGTATTACCAGACAAAGAGCTCGAACTGGCAAGGTTAGATCGTAACTATAGGATCAATGAAAAAATTCATAGTCTATTGGTTGAGAAGTATGAGGACGCTAAGATAGCAGTTCAGGCAAAAGTCGCTAATATCAGAATCCTTGATGAGGCATCTTTGCCTCAGAACCCAATCAGACCAAATGTTAGGATGAACTACTTAGTAGGTTTAGTAATAGCCATCGGATTGGGAATTGTTTCATCATTGATCCTTAACTCTCTGGACACTAAGATTCATACTATGGAAGATATGGAAAGGGTAGTAGGATTACCGATATTTGGAACGATCCCGACAATACACATCTCCGAGTCAGAGCAGATTTCACTTGCAGAACAACTAAAGAAGGCTTCCGGGCAAGAAAAAATTGAGTTAATGGAAACACAGAGCTATATCGAAGCTCGATTGATTTCGCATTATGCACCAAAATCTCCGGTAGCTGAATCTTACAGAACCTTAAGGACAAATATATTAGCACGGAAAAAAAATGATTCTATGACTATTGGAGCTACTAGCTCCGCACCTAAGGAAGGTAAAACAACTACTATAGCCAATATGGGCATCATCATTGCTCAGACAACAGCAAAAGTGGTTATTGTTGACCTGGACTTAAGAAGGCCAATGTTATCTAAGCTCTTTAATCTCAGCAAAGAGAACGGTGTTTCGGACTACCTGATTGATCCTGAAATGTCTGTTGATTCAATAATCCAAAAGAGTAAGATACCCAATCTCAGTATCATAACTAGTGGCTTCATACCACCTAACCCTTCGGAAATTATCGCATCTTCCAGGATGAACAAACTGATAGCAGAACTCAAAGAAAGGTTTGAATTCGTTCTTATAGATAATCCACCAATTATTGCCGTAACTGATCCTCTTTTAGTAGCAAAAAAGGTTGATATGATGCTACTCGTTGTCAGTATCGACAATACTCAGAAAGATATAGTCAAGAGATCTAAAGAGCTTATGGCCAACGTAGGTGCTAGTTTTGACGGAACAATAGCGAACGGTATTGTTGCGCAGAAATACTATAGTGGTTACAGCTATCATTACTATTATTATAGTAATTATTACTACTACGAAGATGACAAAGCTACAGGCAAGAAAAAAGGCTTATTGGGTAAAATCCTACGCAAAGGTTAACCTTTCGCTAGAGGTTTTGGGTAAACGAGACGACGGTTATCATGAGATTAGAAGTCTGTTTCATGAAATTGACTTGTTCGATGAAATATCTTTCCAAACAAGTGACAACCTGAAAGTTGTTATGATTTTTGATGATAAAATCAGCTCTCATGCGGCCAAAAACTTCCCTATGGAAGAAAACACTGTATATAAGGTCATCAACATAATGAAAGATCGATATTCCTGCCGGCAAAATATTGAAGTTGAAGTAAAGAAAAACATACCAGTTGCAGCCGGTTTAGGAGGGGGCAGCAGCAATGCTGCCGCAGCAATCAGATCTTTATCTAAATTATGGAGTTTAAACTTAGATAACAAAGACATGAATGATATTGCAAAAGATATCGGCAGTGATGTCCCTTACTTCATAAAAGGAGGTACAGCTAAAGTTGAAGGTAGAGGTGAAGTAATCACTCCTCTGAAACCTCTTTCTATTGACCTGATGCTTTTAGTGAAGCCAACGTTTGGAATATCCAGCGCTGAAGGATATGAGTTATTAGATGAAAGAAAACAAACACCATCCTGCAAAAACAATCACAATGATAAAATATTTGACAGTTCGTGCGCATACAATAGCTTGCAAGTAGGAGTATGTAATAAATACTCGGAAATCGACCAGATAATCACTTACATGAAAGAAAAAGGAGCCTTGAACGCGATTCTTGCCGGTAGTGGTTCGACGGTTATAGGCTTCTATGACAGCATAGCAATTTGCCGGTTGCATTCAGGCTATTTCGAAAAGCAAGGTTATTGGTCTTACATTGCTTCTTCTAATCATAGAAGCACTGGAGACCAACAAGTTATTGTCAGTTAGATCATGTACAACCATTAAGAACCTAAGGACAAGGTATGTATTCACGATTAAAAATTTTTTCCGGTACATCAAACAAGAGATTAGCTAAAGAGGTATCATCCTTTGCAGGAGTTCCCCTGAGTGATGCAGAGATATTTAAGTTCTCTAATGATGACACCTTTGTTAAGATCAACGAAAATGTCAGGGGAAATGATACGTTTATTATTCAACCAACATCTGCTCCTGTTAATGATAATTTAATGGAGTTGCTGATAATGGTTGATGCTCTCAAAAGAGCTTCTGCGAGACGTATTAGCTGTGTCATTCCTTATTTTGGATATGCCCGTTCAGACAAAAAAGATCAACCTCGGGTACCCATCACAGCTAAGCTGGTTTCCGACTTAATAACTGTTGCAGGAGCTGATCGAGTCATTACTGTGGATTTGCACGCTGATCAAATACAAGGTTTCTTTAATATTCCTGTTGATCATCTCTACTCCATTCCGATCTTTGCCAGGTATTTCAAAGCTAATTTAAATGTCGACAATTTAGTCATTGTTTCACCTGATTCAGGAGGAGCAAACAGAGCTCGAGCATTAGCTAAAAGGCTTAATTGCAGTCTTGCTATAGGTGATAAAAGAAGGACTGGTAATGATGATAAAACCGAAATATTGAACATAATTGGATCGGTTAAGGGCAAGGATGCACTGTTATTTGATGACATTGTCGATACAGCAGGTAGTTTGACCAAAGTTTCAGTCGCTTTGCAAGAGCATGGGGCTAAAACAATCTATGCAGCATGTGTACACGGTGTTTTGTCTGATGACGCCGTAGATAAAATTGAGAAGTCTCCTATTGAAAAGCTGTATATCACAAATTCCATTGCTCTTACACCGGAAAAACAAAAATACACAAAGATAGTTCCACTATCAATCGCTGAATTACTAGCCATAGCGATAAAGAAGATACATCTCGAAGAATCAATCAGCATTTTATTCCGCTGATTAATTGATAATAAATATATACATAAATGGAGGAATAATGAATATAGATTTAATCGTAGAAGCGAGAGACCTTGGTCGTAAATCCGAACTCAATAAAATGAGAACTGACGGTTTTATTCCAGGTATAATCAACTCAGCTGGTAAAGAGGGTATCCCAATTAAACTCGAAAAGAATACCTTCTTGAAACAGTATAAGAAAACAATTGGCGAGCTGGTATTTTTCGATCTAAAGCTAGCAGGTAACACTCACCGAACTGTTATAAAAGAGAAGCAAATTGACCCGGTAAGCCGAGAAATGCTTCATGTTGATTTTCATGAGTTTGCTAAGGATAAAAAAATTACTGTTAACTTACCACTCAGATTTGAAGGAAGTCCTATAGGAGTAAAAAATGGTGGTGGTTTTGATGTTATAGTTCGTGAAATATCGGTCAGTTGTCTTCCTGATGATTTAGATGAAGACATTGAAATTAACATCAGTGAGTTAGATATTGGCGACAGTATCCATGTAGGTGATCTTGACTTGGCCAAGTATGATGTCTTGATTGCACCTGATATTACTATTGCTGTTGTTCACCCACCACAATCATTAGTTGAGGAAGAAGAAGCGGCTGATAGTGAAGAGACTGAAGGTGAAGGAACAGAATCTGAAGAGACCGAAGGATAGAAGCTAAACGACGGTTTCTTTGAATACAGACTGTATGAAACTGATCATTGGTTTAGGTAATCCTGGTAAAAAGTATGATAATACTCGACACAATATCGGATTCAGGATAATTGATACTTTGGTCGACTCTATAGATGCAAAGTTCAAAAGAAAATGGTCATTCAAGTATGCTGCAGTCTCCAACAAAGCAATTATAATTAAACCCATGACCTTTATGAATCTCAGTGGCAGAGCCGCCTTAGAGGCAAGAAACTTTTTTTCAGCTACTGAATCACTGGTAGTCACGGACGACATATATCTCCCTTTAGGAGTTATCAGACTTCGTCAAAAGGGTTCTGATGGCGGCCATAAAGGGATAAGGTCGATTATTAACATTTACGGTAATGATCAGTTTATCAGGCTAAGAGTAGGCGTAGGCACTGTTAGTTCAGATGATATCTCGAGCTCTGATTTTCAGCAACGAGAATTAAGCTCTTATGTTTTATCAAGATTTACGTCTGAAGAAAATGAAACGCTTGATTCATCTACTACAGATTGCGTAGACCTACTGAAAACGTACATTGATAGTAGTTTTGAAGAAACATTGAAAAAATATAGTCAAATTAAAGCAAACAAAAAATAAAAATAACATGATCCTCCCTGTGTATTAGACCTTAAATATTAGGTTGGAGCATAGGGCGAAGACCAAAGGAGGAAAAATGAACAAATACGAAAGCATGATCATAGTCAACCCCGACTTAAGAGAGGATGACGTTAGAAAAGAAAATCAGAAGATTACTGATCTGATTGCTAAGGAAAACGGTACGATCCTGAAGACAGATTACGTTGGAAAGAGAACACTTGCCTATCTGATCAATAAGAAAGAAGAGGGTTACTATCTTGTCAACTACATGGAAATGTCACCGAAAACGGCAGATAGCTTAACTAAACACTACGTATTGTCTGAAAATATCATGAGGTTTAACTTTTTAAGGATAGAAGAAGACGCTATCCCGCGAATAAAAGAAAAACCCGTAGAAAAAAGAGAAGTAGAAGTTAAACCGGAAAAAGTGGAACCGGAAAAAGAAACGGTTAAAACTTCCGAAAAAGAGGAATAAAGTGGGCATACACGCCCCTGGAGGACACAACCTCTCAACACCCCTGATCACAAACAACTAAGGAGATCAAAATGGCACAAGACATCAAGTTTCCAAGGTTAAACCACATCATACTAAGTGGTAGATTAACTAGAGAAGTAGAGTTAAGGTACACACCTAAAGGTACTCCTGTTGCTAAGATGAATGTTGCTTTTAACACCGTCTACCGAAATAATGAAGGCAACTGGATTGAAGAGTCTCATTTTCTTGGTGTGCAAACTTTCGGTCAAAACGCTGAAGATTGCGCAGCTAAGCTTCACAAAGGTAGTCCGGTAATTGTAGAAGGCAGCATAAATACATACTCCTTCACAACGAACGAAAACCAACAAGTAAAAGTCGTCCAGGTAGATGCCCGAAGAGTGCAGAATCTGGAAAAACAATACTATTCAGAACATGAATCATCTGAATCTAATGAACCACCGGCGAAAAACAAAAAAGATGATAGCTTCGAAGACCAAAGTGATAATCAGATAACTGATGATGATGTTCCATTCTGATCTTTCCACTAGTATTTGCTGAATAAGCACTAGATATATAACTAAAGATATAACAAAGTAAGGAGTTTTAATGGCTTATATGAATAGAAAAAAACCATTCCGCAAAAGAGTATGTGCCTTTTGCAAGAATAAAGATATAAAATTAGATTATAAAAACATTGACTTGTTAAGGAAATTTGTTTCCGAAAGCGGAAAGATTGAACCAAGAAGAGTTACCGGTACCTGCTTCAAACATCAACGCTGGTTGACAACCGAGATCAAGAAAGCACGTAATATGGCATTGCTACCGTTCGTCGGCAACTGATCAAATTCAATCTTTTAAAAACGATCGTTCTTTATTATCCGGATATTGGTGGCATTAATCATATTACTTGAAAAGGTACATGAAATAATAACAAGCAAATTCGTTTTACCAAAACGATATAGAATCCGGTTAACTATAAATAACCGGATTCTATCGCTTTAATAGCGGTAAATCACAAACCCTATATCAATCACCATTAACTTATCAGTGAATTAACTAGTAGTTACTATCGACTACTGGTTATCCTAATGATATCTGATTGATTCTTGTTTGAGCCACCTGCTTTCTGGAAAAATAATTGATAAATAGTATGACCACCAAGATTAAACTGGATCGGGGCTAACTTGATAATCCTTATAGTTATAGCATCACTACTGTTCTCTTTATTATCTCCTTTTACAGGTTATCTTTTCGTTGTATCGATAAATGGTGCTTTGTTATACCAGAGCGGTATCAAAAAGTCGGCATACTTTTACATTCTTTTTTTTGTAGGTGTAATAGCACTTTTTTCAGCCGATATGATAACTATCATGGAGGTTGGCGATATCATAATAGGTGTTATGGTTGCTTCTTTATTGTTTATTGAGTTACTAAAGAAGAAGCATGATTACACTTATGCACTATTTGTAACCTCGCTCTTACAACTTTTCTATGCAGTTGTAAGACACCTATCTTTCGGCAATATATATAGTCAGCGCTTAGATACATTTGTTGCAGGTTATAAGGAATTTTTAGTGGAAGCCGGCGGGCTTGGTGAATCGGTACAGCAGGATTTGATAATAGAGACGGTGGTTCGCATTATGAACGATTATCAGCCGGCTATATGGTCTCTGACTATGCTGTTGGCCATCTATTTATCAGCTCTTTTTATATCGAAACGTATCTTACCGGTCTGGAAACACGAGCGAATCCAGTTCCCTTTTGGTTTATCTTACGTTTTGATAGTAGCGTTACTGTTAGCCGTACTACCTGCCACCAGATTAATCGGTTTTAATGGTGTGCTGATGCTGTTAACTCTTTTTTTGATCCAAGGGCTCTCTATTCTTGACTACATGGCCAAGAAACACTTCAAGAACAGCCGCTTTGTAATGATAGCTACCGTGGTACTTTTAGTAGTGAATGTTTTTTTTGCTCTGATTGTTGCAGCCGTTGGTCTTTTTGATTATTGGCTTGACATAAGAAAGCTAAACAAATAATTAGTCTTAGACTATAAAGTAGATTCGAAATCGATTGATATAGGAGGATAAGTGAAGTTAATTCTACTCGAAGATGTGGCGAAAGTAGGTAAGGCCGGAGAGTTAGTGAATGTCTCTGATGGTTTTGGAAGAAACTACCTTTTGCCCAAGAAATTAGGTATAATAGCAACCGCTAAGTCGATGAAAAACTTAGATAATATCAAAAAAGCTGCTGAAGACAAAGCACTTAGGAATGAGAACATGCTCAAAGCAACAGCTCTTGAGATAGAAGGTACGGAAATACAATTCTTAAGAAGAGCCGATGAAAACGGCCACCTTTATGGTTCGGTATCCGATGTTGATATTGCTAAAGAACTCAATAGCAAAGGCTATGAAGTTCATAAGTCGATGATTGAAGGTGATCATCACATAAAAGAAATTGGTCAGTATGATATAACGGTTAAGCTGGCACAAGAAATCAGCGCAACAATCAAAGTTGATATCCAAAAAGAAGATGAATAATATAAAGGGCAGGACATGCAAAGTTCTGCCCGGATATTAATAAAGGGAGTTCTTAATGAAAGATGTCATACATAATGTTTTGAGAGTATTGGGTGGAGTTATGACCCTGCTAGCCTTTACGGCTCTGGGGTTCTTTACCGATAATCCTAAAGTAATGGTTCCGGTATACTTCTTATTCTTTTTGATAGTATTCGGAGGAGTTTTTGCTTACAATGTATATAAATTTAAGACAACCAAAGCCGTAGTAAGTGCCGACCATAGTAAAAGGTTTGTACAGAATATCGGTGCCAGCAAATTGTACATGACGATAGCCGGTTTTGCTCTGATACTAATAGCAATGCTTGTCCCCACGATCATTTTCAGAGATGTTGGTTTCACTATCGGTATTCATATACTTCTGATCTTTGTAACTCTCATCTTAATCATTGCCGGTGCTTTTGCAGTCTTCCTTATTAACAAAAAGACCCTACTGCACGGTATCATTGGCTATGCTATGTTGGTTGTTATCAGTTCAATGCCAGCAGTTATTATGATGCAGCACGATAGAAGTTACCATGCCTTGGGAACTGCATACTACTCAGCATTAATCATAACGATTTTGGCATGGTACGGTACAGACATTGTCCTAAAACATATAAACCTACCGGAATTCTTAAAATAGTAGTTTAATGCCACAGTTCAAGACCTCTCCTCATGCGATGCAGAACCTTTTGATTAAGGTGTTTGGTGAGAAGCATCGCGAATACGTCATTTTGGCATTGAACTGGCGTACCATAGTCGGTGACTATTTGGCCAAACATTCAAGCGTAGTGAAGATCGAGAAAAAAACTCTATTTATCGGCACTGACAGTAGTATTGTTAGTCAAGAGTTTGTGTTGTTAAAAGAGAATCTTAAAATGAAGATTAATTCTCAACTACCGGTTGACATTCAGGATATAGTTTTCTTCACTACTTCTCGATTCAAACATAAAAAAAGATATGTTAAAAACAGAATGTATGATATCAATTGAGATATATCTTAGATCACCAATCCTACTTTTACAACTGAATTTAGCAAATAATTAGTAGATAATTATGATAATATCCCCGTCAATACTTGCCGGTAATTTAGCTAATTTAGAACTAGAATTATCGAAATTAGCCGCTGCTAAAGCAGATTTACTGCATATAGATCTTATGGATGGTCACTATGTGCCTAATCTCACCTTCGGTCTTCCTATCCTAAAAAAAATTCGCGAGGTAAACGATATACCTTTTGATGTACATTTAATGGTTACAAACCCATCATTTTATATCGATGAATTGGCAGCTTTAGGGAATGTGAGCTTCATTTCTTGGCACCCGGAAACCGAATATCATAATCATAGATTAATCAATAAGGTTAAGCAGTATGATATCAGTGCCGGATGGGCTATAAATCCGGCCACTTCCATTGATATTGTCGACCCGGTGATTCATGACTTGGACTATGCTCTCATTATGAGTGTTAACCCGGGCTTCAGTGGCCAATCTTTTATCTCTAATGCCTATGAAAAGATACGATTACTCAGAGAAAAAGATAAAGTAAGAGAAAAACCAATTGGCATTGAGGTTGATGGCGGAGTCAATGATACCAACGCCTATTACCTCCAGCAAGCAGGCGTAACAATGCTTGTCGCCGGCGCTTATATATTTAAAAGTAATAATTATTCAGAGGCTATAGATAGGCTCAAATTCCCTACCAAGGAGAACAGATAATAAATGTTAAATGACCTTACTGCACGGATGGAAGCTATCGCCAAGAAACTCAAAGGCGAAGGCAAATTATCTGAAGACAATATAAAAACAACCCTCAGAGAGATTCGTAGAGCTCTTTTGGAGGCGGATGTTAACTTTAAAATTGTTAAGCAGTTCGTTAAAAATATTCAGGAAAAAGCCGTAGGTTCTGAGGTCATGAAAAGCCTGACCCCAGGCCAACAGTTGGTCAAAATTGTTCATCAAGAATTGATCAATCTTATGGGAGATAAAAATTTAGAGATAAATCTGCCTAACAACCGCGTTAATAAGATCATGATCGTCGGCTTGCAAGGGTCCGGTAAAACGACTTTTACGTCCAAACTAGCAAACTATTACCGAAAACAGGGTAATAAGCCGATTCTCGCAGCCTGTGATATTCATCGTCCTGCTGCTGTTGACCAGCTTAAAACTCTAGGGAAACAGCTTAACATTCCTGTTATTCACCATGCCAGTAACAAGATTAAGAAAATTGCCGCAGACAGTAAAGAGTTTGCCGAGCAAAATCTTCATGATCTGGTTATTTACGATACAGCTGGACGCTTACATATCGATACCGAGATGATGCAAGAGGTTAAACAGTTGAAAGAGATAGTGAAACCCGATTATATCCTTTTTGTATCTGATGCTATGGCCGGACAGGATGCGGTTAATGTTGCTCAAGAATTTAATGCCCAGTTAGAATTTGACGGAGTCGTGCTGACTAAAATGGATGGCGATGCTCGTGGAGGTGCCGCCCTATCCATAAAATCAGTGACCGGCAAACCTATAGTTTTTATAGGCGTTGGTGAAAAACCTAATGACATAGAAGAGTTTCATGCTGATAGGATGGCTTCCCGTATCTTAGGGATGGGTGACATTCTTTCACTAATCGAGAAAGCTGAAGCGAGCCTTGACGAAGAAAAAGCGTTGAAGATGTCTAAAAGACTTAAGAAAAACATCTTTACTCTAAATGATTTTTATGACCAGCTACAACAAGTAAAAAACATGGGGCCGATGGATCAAATCCTGAAGATGATCCCCGGCGTTGATCAAAAAATGTTTAGTAAAGTCGATTTGTCCGAAGATACAACTGTTGAAATGGAAGCAATCCTCAGTTCTATGACAGAAAAAGAGAGAGATAACCCCGATATTATTAACGGATCCAGACGTAAACGAATAGCTGCTGGAAGCGGTACGAGCATTCAAGCAGTCAATAAATTGCTTAAACAGTTTGATCAAATGAAGGTCATGATAAAGAAGATGAACAAAGGCATGAAACCCGGCAAGATGTTTGGTTTTTAATCAGTAATATCCAATTATCTCAACTCCTAAATCGACTATTAAAACCCGACAAAAAAAAATTACTTGACTTATTGTCTCATTATTTAATACAGGCTTACTTGAATATGTTTGAATAGTAAACTATATATAGAACAATGACTAAGGAGAAATAATGGTTAGTTTGAGACTAAAAAGAATGGGCTGTAGGAATAAGCCCTTTTACAGGATCGTTGCCGTTGATTCCAGGCATAAGAGGGATGGAAAGTATCTTGAAGCCTTAGGATACTACGATCCAAAGACCGATCCATGTACAATAAATGTAGACCAAGAAAAAGCAATAAAATGGATTAACTATGGAGCAAAACCTTCTGTGACCGTTAGATCGCTGTTTAAGAAAAAAGGCGTACTCGCTAAAGTTCACGAAATGAAACACGGGCTTAGCAAAGCGGAACCTACGGTAGCTCCCGAGTAAAAATAAAATACTAATAAAGCTTATCAGCGAAATACCAAGGAGTTATGATGAAAGATCTCATTGAATTTATGGCAAAATCTCTTGTTGATGATCCGGATAGTGTTGAAGTTACCGAAGTAGCAGGCGAAAAAGTTGATATTTATGAACTTAAAGTCGGAAAATCTGATATTGGAAAAGTTATCGGGAAAAAAGGTAAAACCGTTGGTGCAATGAGGACAATCCTCAAAGCCGCTTCAACTAAAATCGGGAAACGAGCTGAACTGGAAATAGTAGAAGACTAGTATTTGTGACTATTAGGAAGCGAATGTGGCTGAACCATGTTGCCTATCTTCTTGCCTAACGCTTAGAGGAAGGATTGAAAAGGAATTAATAACGTTTGGTAAGCTTGTAAAAGTTCGCTTGAATAATAGTTATCTTGCTGATTTTGCTAATTCGGATAAAGAATATAATTTAGTTAAGCGACAAAAAGAAATTGCGGGGGAAGTTTTTTTTAAAACTTTATCCCCGTTTAATATTTCATTACTAGATGTAGCAGACATCTTCGTTCTGATAGACGATAAGGTGAGGTACGTTAAATCTCCTCACCTTAAAAAGGATAAAGCCTATCTATCCATAAGGCTAAAAGATGAAGGGCTGGTACAGGAGCTCAAGAAAGCCAAACTAGCTTTCATTGCTACTGATAAGCATCTTTATGAAGATCTTGTGGTTGAAAAGAACTCGTTGAACGGTATGTCCGTTATTCATGAAGGTAAAAAGATTGCTGTAGTCATAGACTCGTTTAATAATAACGCTCATGATGTGTTAATCGCATTAACGGACGATAACCAAGAGATCTTATTGCCCGTTGTAGATGAATACGTTCTTGAAAAAGACTTTGAGCGACAAAGGATAGTTTTTAAAAACATTCAAGAGTTCTTTGACTTTTAACCTTGTCGCTTATCTCGATATTAAGCAATGGAGTAAATATATGACATACGAAGTATTAAGCTTAGCGCCGTCATTCTTTGATGGATTTGCTAACAGTGGAATCGTATCCCGAGCAATAAATGGTGGAATTGTTAAGCTTAATATGCATAACATTCGTGACTATGCTTATGATAAACACCGGCAAGTAGATGACTATTCATTTGGTGGTGGTCCTGGTATGGTAATGAAACCGGACCCTCTTTATGAAGTTTTGAAAGATGTTATGATACAAGGTGAGTCAGCACCTGTTATATACTTTACTCCGCAAGGAAGATTGCTCAACCAGGACATCGTTAAACGCTACACAGAAAAACAGCGAATTATTCTTTTGTGTGGACAGTTCAAGGAAATTGATCAAAGAATTAGAGACACACTTGTAACCGATGAGATATCAATCGGAGACTATGTATTATCCGGAGGAGAGATACCGGCTATGGCTTTTATCGATGCAGTAACAAGGCTTTTGGACGGCGCTTTGGGTGATATTGATTCTGCTTTGACAGACTCTCACCAAAATAAGTTGTTAGGATCTCCACACTATACCAGGCCGGCAGTTTACAAAGGCAAGGAAGTCCCGAAAGTTCTTTTATCAGGGAATCATCAGGAAATAGAGAAATGGCGTCAACGTCAATCAATTAAATTAACCAAAGAAAGGAGACCTGATCTGTATCATGGCAATCAGTAATCTATATGTAGGTCTGTTACATTACCCGGTTTACAACAAACATAAGGACAAGGTAACGACATCCATAACTCATATTGACTTGCATGACATTTCAAGATTATGCTGCTCCTTTGGGGTTAAGAACTTCCTGATGATCAACCCATTAAAAAGCCAACATGATCTTTACACCAAGATTGTTGATTTTTGGCAAAGTGATATAGGCAAAGAATACCAGCCGGATAGGGCAGAAGCAATCAGTAAAACGTTATTCATCAGTTCCTATCAAGAAGCGATAGAATATATAAAAAACCAGGAAAAAGTTTATCCTATAATTATCACGACAACAGCTCAGCACAGAGATAATCAAGTAGAGTACGATTCTCTTAGCTACTTGATAAGAGATAATAAGCCCGTATTCATTTTCTTCGGTACAGGATACGGTCTTGCAGAAGAGGTTCATCAAATGGCGGATTATGTCTTAAAGCCAATTGATCCCAACACGCATTACAATCATTTATCGGTGCGAAGCGCTGCAGCTATTGTTTTGGATAGACTGCTTCCGAAGAATAAATAAAGGAGGAATTAGAATGGACTTGCAACAAGTCGCTAATCGAGACCAACTTAGAACTGACCTGCCCGAGTATCGGGTTGGTGATACAGTTAAAGTTCATTATAAGATCAAAGAAGGAACTAAAGAACGAATTCAGATATTTCAAGGTATCGTGATTCAAAAGAAAGGAAGCGGAATCTCCAAATCTTTCACCGTTAGAAAGATTAGTAACGGAGTTGGAGTTGAGAGAATTTTCCCCCAGCATTCACCGCTGATTGACAAGCTTGAAGTCGTTCGTTACGGTCATGTCAGAAGAGCAAAACTCTTCTATCTCAGAGGAGCTAAAGGAAAAAGCGCCCGTGTAAAGGAAAAGAAACGATTCTAAAAATTTACAAATCCTATACGGGAAGATAGTTATAAAAAACAGCAGGGTGCTTTGTTAAACGCACCCTGCTTTCTATTTATATGAATGGAATAATGATTAAATTAACAAGCATCTATCAAGATATTTTCCATATCAGCAGGAATTCTTGCCGGTTTACCGTTACGTGCAAAAACCCCTTCAACTATAGCTTTATTGTATAATATGCCCTCTTTAGAATGGATTTCTTGCAGCCATGTGGATCTAACTCGGCTGATAAAGTCAATCCGGCTTTTTACAACTATCTCTGAGCCGATCGTCACTCCTTTTATATACTCGAGAGTTACCTTTCTCACATATATATGGAATCCTTTTTGCAGAATATCACTAATTGATAGACCTATATCCTCCAACATTTCAGCTCTTGCTGCTTCGTAAACATGCAGATAGTTAGCATTATTCAGATGTCCGTATATGTCACAATCGAATCCGTAGATTTTTGTCTTATGCTCAAACCATTTACTCATCAAAAGTCAGCTCCTTATTCATTTATTCATCCCGATTATCACAGGTATGCCTACTTTAAGTCAACCATTTTCTCTTCCTTGCCTCTTCCCCACCACACCTGCTCATCAAAGGATATGGTTCGATGATATACTCGTTGAAGAAATTTTCCGGTTTCACTTCTGAGAAACAGATCAAGACTATCACCTCGTTCATAGAGCTAATCACCCGGAACTGGGATAATGCAGAAAAAAGAACTGCGCTTATACAAAACCTCGCTACATGCCTGAACTCTATCAACTCCCCTTTCCCCGTTGACAAAAACCAATTAAAATCAATCAGTACCAGCATCCAAACAGCCAACACAGCTGATCAGTTTTTATTCGTCACAAAAGAAATCTGGCATAACCATTCTTCAAATCTACTAAATGGTGAAGCATTCGAAGATACAGACGATGTTATCAGTATAGATGCATATCAAGATACCGCTCCTATGCCGTTAACAGTCATTTTAGATAACCTCAGGTCAGCTTACAACACCGGTGCGATAATAAGAACATGTGAGTGCTTCAACATTCAGAAACTGGTTTTCACAGGTTACACACCCACGCCCAAGAACAGCAAAGTAAAAAAAACAGCTCGATCAACAGAAGATAAAATAAATTGGCAATATCATAAAGACCCTATTGAAGTCATCAAATATTGTAAGGATCAAGGTCAAGCCATAATAGCTTTAGAAACAACAGAAAAAGCCGAGTTTATTCATAAAGTTACCATACCTCATCCTGCTGTATTAATTCTGGGCAATGAAGCTCTGGGAGTTGCTGGCCGAATACTAAGCCATACAGATATAGTGATAAAAATACCGGTTAGAGGATGGAAGAATTCATTAAATGTTGCAACTGCATACGGAATTGCCTGTTTTGAGATATATAGGCAGTGGTTTGAAAAAGATATCCTAACTTTCTAATGGCCAGAAGCAGTTCAATATGAGAAAAATAATATCTAATGAAATATAAAAAAAAGGAGTGACAGAAAATGATCTCACGAAATGACGCTAAAGACTTATTATTTAGCCATCTAAAAAACGAAAACTTAAGAAAGCATTGTCTTGCTACCGCTTTTATAATGGAAAGTCTGGCAAGCAGATTAGATCAAGACCCTGATTCATGGTATATTACCGGACTGCTGCATGATATCGATTTAGAACATATTGACAATGATTTCAGCAAACATGGACATCAAGCACGTAATATCTTAAAAAATACCGATATAACTGCTGAAATGATGAACGCAATAATAAGACATAGCGGTAACGAGCCTATCCAAACGACCATTGATAAAGCATTATGGATTGCTGATCCGGTTAATGGATTGATTGTGGCATCAGCTTTAATGAGACCTGACAAAAAGATCAGCTCTATCAAACTAAAATCACTTAAAAAGAAGTATAAAAGTAAGGCCTTTGCTGCCGGTGTGGACAGAGAGCAAATAGCCTATTGCACCAATTTAGGTTTTGACCTGGACGAATATCTGCAGTTTTCTTTAGCTGCTATGTCTGACAAGGAAGAGCAATTAGGTTTCTGAGTTCCATGAGCTGAGTTGACCGGCTGTCATCTCAGCTCATCAAAGGTTGCTCTAAGGTTCTTAGAGCAAAAAGTTTGTTATTGCTTAGAAGTTTAGATATTACACCATCAATTTTATTCCTCTTTTTTCTCTATTTCCGGTTTTTTGTACTTCCCGTTTGCTACTACAACTCTTCTTGACCTTACCAAGCTGTCGGCAATAACTTTAGCGAAATAGCGGTTACTTTGAAAGTGGCAATCATCCGGAAAACTTTTCTTCATCTCTTGTCTGCTGGTGGAATCAACTATTTCTTCGATGCCTTCCAACGACAAACCTTCTTTTCCGATCTTTTTTAGAACTTTTATTTCTATTGGTCTCATTTTCTAGTACTCCTTTTTATAAGTGGAACTGGGGATTTACGGACAAAAAAGTTGACATATACTCTCTGTCAAACCTTTTGTTAGTCAGAGGTGGCTCTGCGGGTAAAATAAGTGTCGGTTAATAAAATGAATAAGGAATTGCTTTATGGAACAAGTTTATGAAAATTGCTTTGTATGCGGTAAAAAGAACCCCATCGGTTTAAAAATGAGCTTCAACTATCAAGATAAGTTAGCAACAGCTTCTTTCGCGTTACCTAAGCATTTAGAAGGCTATGATGGAATTATTCACGGTGGGATTGTATCAGCTATTCTTGATGAAGCGATGGCGAAAATCATCCTTCATAACAACATTAAAGCATTTACAGTGAATTTAAATGTAGATTTCAAGAAACCTTTAAAGCCCGAACACCCTTATGTTGTCGAAGGATCAATCTCGGTTTTAAGAAAAAAGACCGTCCTCACCACAGCCTCAATTTTTGACGGCAACACCATTTATGCTACTGCAGCAGCTAAATTCTTCATAGTTGAAAAGTGATAATTTAAGAAGAACATATTTCGCTTTTGCCCTTTACCATAGAGCAGGCATTAGGATACAACTTTTTCAACTGCCGGTCAATTATTTTAGACTGATTACGGATTTCCCATTGAGCATGTTTGTCTGAACGAAGCCGTGAAAAGTGGTATAGTTCACGCAGATTAGCTTTGAAAAGAACATTTCTGCGGTGAGCGTTAGTCAGTATATAATTACCCAAGCCGGCACGGTAGTTTTCCAGTTCCTGATAAAGGAGAGTCAAATCACTAAGAGCCTGGCTGTATCTTTCCAATGATTCGATTTTTTCTATCGAAGGTGGTGTCACAAAACCAAACGCGGGATGATAGTGCGACTTAATTATTGTTGCCATACGATGCCTTTTCAACTGAGCGAAACAGCAGGCGGAAACCGACAGTTGAATTAAACAGTCAACTACCTCAAAATAGTGCGGTGCTTTATGATAGAAACCTATTCCCTTTAACAGGCCCGCAAATATCTTTTCTTTCTCGGCTTTATCCATGTTTTTCACCGTGGATATTATTCGCTTATAGGGTTGCGGGTTATTTTCAAAAAGCAGTGCGGCTATGATGTCATCTTCACCATTTTCGCTCAGAGGTATTACTGTTGTTTCCAGACTTTTCAATATCTCCATGCCGACAGCGTCTGTAAGCTCAAATTCGGCTGTTTTAAGGCGAATCTCTTCAAGGCAGCCGTAACCGTCATCCTGAGCATATCTTATCAAAGATGGGGCGATTTTTGACGATTCACTCAACAACCGCTTGTGTAGTTCTTCAGCTTCTTTTAGCTTTATACCTGCTAACCTTCTCAACAATCCTTCTAAATTTCTGGCATTGATTGTCATACCCATCTGAGTTTTAGTTGCCAATGGCAAAACATAACGAGCATCTTCTTTAGCTTTTTCGCTCAATTGAAGCTGAGATACTCGCCCCGGATTAATACTACGTTCAATATCGATACTTATCTCCTTGTAGAGACGGTAAAGTTTAGAAACGGTTGCGGTAAATTTTTTTTTGAGGGTGGGGTTTTCATCAAGTTCTGCGGGGGCGACGACCTGCTCTTCAAATGTAACATAACGTTGTGATTTTTCAGTAAAAGATGCTAATCTACTTTTCTGAACGGTTTCGGTCAAGTATCTCGAGATGCCGACTATATCAAAATTAAACACAGCATGCTCAGCGATGGAAGAATGTCCCATATCAAAGACTATCCTCTCATTTGATGTACGAGCCTTATCTACTTCATTAATAGACTGCTCTCTAAGCTGCCTGACACTTTTCTTGCTTCTGCTTATACGGGCATAAGCTGCAGAAATAGTTTCGGGGGTTAAAGCTTGCCTCCCCAGTTTATTAATAATCAATGTATCTAAGTTATAACCTGCTAATTTAACATCCATTCCGGCTCTCAACCTCCTTAAAAAGTTACTCGATTTCGGATACAATACCGACACTGCTGCTGCTGCCGATTCTGCTCGCTCCAGCAGATACTAAATCAATAGCTTGGGACAAGTTCTTAATTCCACCCGACGCTTTGACACCAAATTTTGAACCGACAACCATTCGGAGCAATCTGACATCTTCTACCTTAGCACCACTCTTAGAAAATCCTGTAGACGTTTTCACAAAATCTGCACCGGCCTTTTTAATTATCAGAGCCGCTAAAACCTTCTCTTCATAGCATAATAGACAGGTCTCTATTATGCATTTAAGTTTCACTTTTTGATCATGGCATACTTGGGCTATGGACTCGATTTCATCGATCATCTGCTTAATTCTTCTTTCTTTGAGATGTGAAATATTAATAACCATGTCCAATTCATTAGCACCCATGTTTATGGCCTGGTGTGTTTCTTCTATTTTAGAAGCAGTTATCGTTGCACCCAAAGGAAAACTAATAACAGAGCACACCTTAACGCTTGAACCAATCAGGTTCTTCTTACAGACCATAATTAGTGATGGGTTCACACAGACCGAGAAAAAGCGGTAATCCACCGCCTCTCTACAAAGGTTGTAGATATCTTCTGTCAGCACATCAGGTTTAAGGTTGGTATGATCCATATAGTTCCCGATAGTCTTGGGATCAAAATTTCTGAGTTCCGGATGGGGATCCTCAGCTCGACAAATACTACATTGTAAACAATAATAATGACCACCGTTACAACTACAAACAATAGCACTATCGACAGCTAATTCGGGAAAATATTTACCTGTGATCTCCTTGACTGTTGGTTTCATTAATCGGCTCTCATGAATCTTTAGCAGCCAACTGACCGCAGGCAGCTGCTATATCAGAGCCTTTGCTTTTCCTGAACGTGATCGCGCCTGTAAAGGGGCTCAAATAACGGATGAATTTGTCTATCTCGCTTTGCAAAGGTGGCTCATAATCTTTAACCTCGGTAACCTTATTCCAGGCTATGAGATTAATCTTAGATGATACATCACCTAAATAACTCATCAGTTGCTGTGCGTCTGATTTGGACATATTAAAGTTTCTAATCATAACATATTCGAAGGTTATTCGATAAGGATTCTTCCTTTGGAATGTTAACAGGGCGTTTTTTAACTGCGATAAAGGATAGCGTTTTGTTATCGGCATAATTTTTTCACGTAGAGTTTGTTCCGCCGCGTTTAAAGATACCGCTAACTTCAGATTGATACCTTCGTCACTCAACCGTTCGATTTCAGGCACTAAGCCACAGGTAGATACCGTTATTCTTCTGGGACTGAAGGATATAAGCCTGTCTTCTTGTAATATCCTGATAGCCTTGCAAACATTCTCATAGTTATCTAAAGGTTCGCCCATACCCATAAAGACGAGATTAGTCAACTTATCGCCACTTATCTGTTCGGCAAGCAGAAATTGACCGGTGATCTCTTCGACATTCAGATTTCGCTTGAAACCGAGACTAGCTGTTGCACAAAAACTGCAGGCAAAACGGCATCCAACCTGAGAAGAGATACACAGGGTTCTCTTAGATTTACCACTTTTCGAAACTTCCTTGATCAGAACCATCTCGATGACTGCACCATCTCTAAGTCTCATTAGGTATTTTTCGGTACCGTCGATAGATGTTTTAGTATTAATCAGCTCAGGTAAATACACCCCTGCCTTTTCCGAGAGTTGATTTCTCATCCGGATAGGCAGATTAGTCATATTATCAAAATCAAACTCTCTCTTTTTATAAATCCATTCGACTATCTGATTTGATCTGTATCTGTTAATCTCATCATCGCTGAGGAGTTCATTCAAGACCCGTCCTAACTCAACGAAGCTGAGAGAATTTAACGATTTTCTTTGATTAGTGTTCATAAATTACAGCTATTTGTACTCTGTTCAATCTAATTATGGTTTTTCTTGTTTTTATTGAAGTGTCGGTTATTATTTCGCTTGTTATGTTTATGCTCTTGATTATTCCGTTCTTTCCCGTTACTTCCATTTGACTTATCGCTGCTCTGAGCAACCGGTTTGGACAGCTTTATCCCTTTCAGGTGATTATACTCATCTAATTCTACCACCTCCACCAGATGATCCGGATCGGATAGGTGGACACACCTTTTATGATAATCATTCTTAAAGACATACATTTCCCTCCCACTAACTGCAACGGTCTCACCTATCTCCGGGAAATCCTTGGCATTTTCTTCATAATAGTCCTCTTCGTATTGAAGACAGCAAAGAAGCCTGCCGCAAGGACCTGAAATTTTAGATAGATTTGAGGATAGATTTTGTTCCTTCACCATCTTAATAGTTACTTGGTTAAAACGTTTCAGAAAGCTGGAACAACAGTACTTGTAACCGCATACTCCAATACCCGACAATCTTTTAGCTTCATCTCTTCCGGTCGATTGGTGAAGCTCGATCCTGGTGCGGAATATAGTTGCTAACTCACGTACAAAATCACGGAAATCTATCCGGCAATCGGCAGTAAAGAAGAAAGTCAGCTTATTTCCGTCGAATTGATAGACAGTTTCTATCAACTTCATCTCGAAAGGGTACTTTTCTAATATCTTCAGAAACTTCTCACCAGCCGTTATTTCTTTCTCTCTCACGATCTCTATCTGCTGCAGATCATCATCTTGGGCAACTTTTATCAGTTTAAATATTTTTTGGTTGTGCTCTTGAGTATCAAGATCTTTATTCCATATCGAGCTGTGAACAATCGTCGCAATGTCATATCCTCTGTCTACTTCCACAATCACCATCATATCCGGTTCCAGTTTCAAACTGTGGGGATTTGAATAATAACAAAGCTTGCCTGAACGTAGCTCAACCTCTACAAAGTTATTCATTATTCATCCTCTCATTGATTTTTTCAAAGACATTCTTTTCCGCTTCGGATAATGACAGCCCTCTTCTAAGTTTAACTTTTCCAGCTGTTTCAAAGAACTGAGGTAGCTTGTGCTTAGTCAAATCATCACTACTACCCCAGGAAAAAGATTTTATGTAATCTTTTATCAGACCGGACCCTATTAAATTACACCCCACTCCGATAATAGTACCGGTATTGATTACAGTGCTGATACCGGTCTTCGTATGGTCTCCGATAACTGAGCCGAAGAACAAGCATCCGGTATCGATCTTGTCCTGAACAGGGTAAAAGAATGTCGTTACTGATTTATAATTGTTTTTCAGATCGCTGTTATTTGTGTTAGCTCCGAGATTAACCCATTCACCAATATAGCTGTGACCTAAAAAACCATCGTGTTGTTTATTACTATAAGCTTGAAAGATACTTCCCTCAACCTCGCCCCCTACTTTGCATACAGGACCTATTGATGTTCCTTCTCCAATCCGAGCAACCGGCTTGATTATGCTCTTTTTCCCGATATAAACCGGGCCTATAATCACCGCATTAGCCTGAACATGACAACCTTCATCAAGTACTACTGCCCCCTCAGAGGCATCGATAACGACTCCTGGTTTAAGCAGGCAACCCTCCCCTATCCAGACATTATAGGGATTCAATACAGTAACTCCGGGCTCAACTTCGAATTGATTTTCATTGTCATAGAAGTGATCTGCAAAATCTTTATCGATAAAATCAGCATTCTCGCTGATCATCTGCCATACACTTTCCCAGAGCACATCCTCATCAAAGGTAACCTTATCTAAACGTCCAAATAACTTGCAAAGACCCGAAGAAGACATCTCCTCCATATCTTCATCAATATTCATTCTCGCAGCAATCACTGTACCCTCTTGGAGATATGCCGTATCTTCATCCAACCTCAATATCTGATCAGCCAAGTCCTTGTCGATTTTTGCTCTGCTGTTAATAAAGCATGTTTCTCCCCGGCTAAGTCGGTTTATCTCCAACCTAGGAAACCTTTCCCGATAAACCGACGCCAAATCTTCCGATACCACTAAAGCATACTTGTCTATATCCATAACAGACAGTATTCTTTGCCTCAGCTTCAAGATCCCAACCCTTAAATCACCGGTTGATCTTGTCAAAGTTAGCGGAAAAAAGTTATCTCTATATTGATCATCAAATATTACATGATTCATTATTCACCTCATCATCATATGCCCATAATTGGGCTACTATCTATTAAGCACAGATTAGTGATCAAGGTTTATAGTCAACAAAAATCGACATAGCATCAACAACTACTAAACCAACTGCATAATTACTATGATCGATAAGGGATACTGCAAGACATTTTCACGCCATACCCGCTACTTCAGCAGATATTTGAATCCTCGCTTAAAACATATCGCTCGCAGTGCTCAAACCACCTTAGCTAGTCTATCCGTAGGTGTCCCTGTCTCTTGCTAAACTAATGGCAGAACCACATTAATAGTGTTGCCGGACGCTTTTCTATTCAAATCAGGTTAACTAATATTAGTACCATCCCCAAGGAACGAAGGACAATAAGGAGTGGCGTTGAAGCAACCGTAAGACAATTTAAGTGCCGAACTAAGGCAGGAAAATCAAGATTGCGAGGTTGTTTCCGACACAAAATATGGTTCCAAC
>PWNZ01000202.1 GCA_003564135.1 Candidatus Cloacimonadota bacterium | reverse complement strand
ACTTCTATTTCAGTATCCCATCTGGTGGCATCCTTTCCAAAGCCTCTCTTAACAAATTTCTCTGGCACAATTATTACCTCTCCATACCTGATTGAATGCCGTGCAGCAACCTTCCCTACTCTTACATGGGAGGGGAAGACTATCTCCACCCCTCCAATTTCTTTAATGGTGTTGTCTACAAGCTGCTTAACTAAAACTTTATTGTGAAGTGTCCGATATGAACTTATATCCTCAACCTCTTCAATGTAATCTTCACCCTTTATCTTCATCACCCGTTGTGTTTATGTATCCTGTTGCAATTACCCCATCCGTATAGGACAGGAATTTATCTTCAAATGTCACCTCATAACTCCCCGGAGCACGCTCTATAATAGACTGACAAGTCCCCAAATCTGAATAGAACTTTTCAATCACAAACTCGTAGTAAACTTTCCCTTCATTAGTAGCCGCCCAAGGGATACGTATAGAAATTAATTGTCTCATGATTTCAATTTAAAAAACGAGAGAGGAACACCCCCTCTCGTGACCAACCCTGACACCCTTCCCCGTATGAAAGTTTAAATGAGGCGGGTTTGTGCATCTCAAAGAAAGTATCTTCACAGGCTTGCCTGCTGGTTCGGGCTCTCAAAGAGTAGCAAGGTGTGCCGTCAAACTGGCGGGAGTTGGCTCTGCCAGTTATTATTGTCCTCATCCCCCACTTAAGAATATTTTTGAAAAGTCTTAGAAGTATCAAATTTAATCTTTTTAGTCTTTTTAATCTTCTTAGGTTCTTGAAAGAATTTATTAGGATGTAATTTAGTAATGTAGTCCTCCTCATCTATCCCAATAATCTTCTCTAACTTTATCTTCATAATACCCGGGCGATAATGATAGGCATCGTTTGTTTCCATAAGTATCTTAATCTTACCATCTCCTTCAGGAGTTAATTCTAAATCCCACAACACATTATCCTCCCGGGTTTTAAATTTGTCGAAAATCTCTACCAGTTTCTCTGTCATAGTCATTCATGGTAGGAAAAAAACATTTGACCTATGCTCATAATAATTATTTAAGTGTTTGACTATCAGAAGGGGAGATCATCTCCTTCTTTGCGAAAACCCTCATCGGTTTCCTTTACTTTATCGGCTGGGTCAGATTTCTCTACAGGAACAAATCCCTCATCTCCTCCACGGGAAGCCTGTTCGTATTCCGAACTTGAAAAGCTCGACTCGGTTGTTTCGGAGTTAATGACCTCACGTTGCTGGGTTTTGTATGCTTTGAAGTATTCCTGCAAGCCCTTATCTATTTCTATAGCCTTTTGAATATACTCATCGGGAAGGGATAATGGCTTAAAAATGGGTACTTTATACTTAATAGAGCCCTTCTTACCCTCTTCAAATTCACCAGTTATCTCCACACCCTTAGCGGAAAGATCTACTTTTTTAGCAAATTCTAACCACGCCCCAAAAGCAGCCCCGGAGAATTTAAAGGAAACAAGTTCCAACTCATTTCCAGTTTTAAGAGCGGCATAAATAACCTTGCAAAATTTACCCCCATTGGCAATAACCTTATCACGAATATTGTCATAAGTTCCCTTGGCAAGTGTACCTTTCTTGAAATACCGAACAAACAAAACCTCTTCGGTTAGAGAATGAACCTCGTTGGAATATATTCCAGAACCTTCAGGCTCATTATAACCAACGATTGTGTTGAGTTGATCCAGAACAATAAATCTTGCAGGTAGATCAATCTCTACATTCTTTTCAGCCTCTTTATCATAGTAACGAAAGAGACCCTTGTCCCCCTTAAATTCGATAAATTTATTGGCAGGATTTTTTAATCTTGGATTTGAAATTGACATGATTTTAGTTTTTGAATTACAAAGTTAATAAAATTTTTTGACTTTACTTTTTACTTTAAGTATCTGATTTTAAAAGAGTTTTTCCTTTTGCTTGCCATCATCTATCTTACACTCTCTTAGATAAACAACATTATCTTTGTTATCAGTTTTCACCTCAGCGGTTATCACCTGAAAATCCTTCTCAAGTAACTGATCAAGAAGTTTTTTCTGGTTATCCTCATCGAGGTTATTGAAATCATCTATAAACCGGACTTTCAGTTTAGGATTCAAAGAAGCGTAAAGAAGGGCAACAATCATCTCCCTTTCTCCTTTTGAAAAGTAAGGTTCTTTGATGGGGCGACCAGAGAGCATCAGTCCACCCTCTTCATCCACATTAAGACCGTCAAAACCGAAATCAAATGTTTGGATATACCCAAGGCGTTCTTTCTCTTTGAGAGATTGTTTTTCTTTATTCGTATCCAATTCCTTCTTCAATTTATCCCGCTTAGTCTTTTTCTCAACATAAGCCTTGTAATCGGATGCCGCCTGGTTAGTCTTCTCCACGGTCGCAATTTTTTCATTTATTTGCGACAAATCTTTTTGATCCTCCGGCTTGGGAAGCTTCTTCAAGTAATCATTCCCTGTGCTTATGTGTTGACGAACCTCTTCTAATTGACGCAACAACTCCTTCTCCTCCTCCTGAAGGTCAGCAAGCCTGTCTTTGGCTCTCTTAACCTCATTGCCTTTCTTATCCTGATCGGAGTTAAATTTCTGCATCTTATCCCTCTCAGCAATCAAATCAGACACACTAACTGACTCAGCCTTTTCCACCTCTTTAACCTCACCCAGGTTCTTTAAATCCCTGTTCACTAAAGTATATTCAGACTTTAATTCTTTTATCTGGGAGTCATATTCACTGGTATCTATCCCCAAAAGAATTGCCTGTTGTTGTGATGAGAGTCCGGTGAAGTGCTTCTCTGACAAAAACGCTGCCGAGAATAACTCATTTAACCACCCATCGGTAATAGGATAATTGTCAGGTGCTTCAAAAGTTATTTGATTACTCTGCTTAGTGATATGGTTTTTAACCTTTATCTCCGCATCCCCATCCACAAGGGTGATCTCTATATCAGAACTTGGCTTAGATGAACCAATAAACCTAAAGCGTTCCCCAATAAGATTCCCTCCACGATCATTTTCAGCAATACCTTTTAAACCTGCCCATATAGCAGTCAGGCCTACGGTAGATTTTCCAGAACCATTCACCCCAACTAAATGGGTAACGTTGTCTTTATACTCAACTTCAAAATCTGTGAATTGAGCAAAATTGTTTAACTTTAATTTTTTAATTTTCATGATCTTATTTTTAAATGTTCTCCATCATCAATAGAATGGAAATGTCCTTTACTCTCAACAAATTCAACCAGGCAAAGATTTGCCACATCAACAAGAAACTCTTTATTTCCTGTCTCACTGTATCGCTTAAGTCTTTTTATCATTGAACTTACTCGGTCATATCTTGGTCGGTTCTCTGATTGGATACGCCCATACCTCATAGCCCCTATAACAAGCCTGTTGCGCATCAACTCCTCAAACTCCGAGCTCCATTCACTTTGCCTTAACTTGTCAATATCCATTTTCTCAGTCTCTAACTCAGGGAGACCACACTTCCACCTCCAAAGATTTTTCAGAAAGATATTCATTTTCCGTTCCTTTTGTTGGCTTTCCAATCACGTTGTTTTACTTTTTCCCAAGTAGAAATAATAGCTACATTCAAATCTATCCCCTCTTTATCTGCATAATCACACATATAGATAAATAAATCACCAAGAGCATCCACCTTATTATTTACATGATTTTCATTAGTTCTGATCCCCTGAGATTCCTTCAAATGGGCGTGGTTAAGCTCCCCTACTTCTTCACCTATCCCAAGTAAAGGCTTCCATGATTCCTGATCCCCAAAATTTTTCTCAGACCATCTCCCCACTTCCTGTTGGATTCTTTTGATTGTATTCATGTTTTTTACTTCTTTAGACTTACCTGATAAGTGCTTGTGCTTGTTTTTGTGGGAGGGAGGTAAACCTCTCCTGTCTCTTCGTTGATAATGGTAGTTCCCTTGGCAACCATTTTTAGTTTTTCCTCAAGAGATTTCTTGCTATCTGTTAGTTCTTTTATTTTCGTATCCAAAGTATCCCACTCAGAACACTGACAAACAGAGTAATCATACTTCACTCCCGACTCTATGGGTTTAATGCTAACCCCATTCACCTCTGTCTCACCATCTTTGAGTTCATCTCTTACAATATCCTTCCACTCGGGATCTGCTTTTACTTTTTTAACAAACTCCTCAAGGGCAGCAATAGAAGCGGCTTTAGTTAGAGCACCCCCCGTCTCCCCTACATAACTAACAAAATCTTTTGCCAAAGAAGAAATCTCCGTCTTACTTACTGGCAGGGTTTCAATTTTTTTAATATTCATCCCTGTTAATTTTTCATTAATATTATGGTAAAGTCTCTCATGAATCTCTCTGAAATCAGCATATGTACTAATCATCCCTTTAATAACCTTCGCTCCGTAATTAAACATCGAATGATCCAACGCAACTACCGCCCCACAAAAATCTGTTGAAGGAGCGAATCTTTCATTATCATAATAAGTTTTCTCCCTGTGATGTTCCACAAACCAAAAAAAATGAAACCTCGGAAAGGATAGTCTATGGCTTCTTCTTTTAAGCTGCATATCTGAAAGAGTAACACCATAAAACTCCTGAACGGAGGTTATCATATCGTTTAAAATTTTCCTGTCACGCCCACCAGGAATACTCTTACAGGTTTTCGGATACGTATTATCAAAATCTATTTCCTCTGCTACAACTTCTTCTCCTGTTATGTAGTATCCTTTTTTTATAGCCCTATTCCTTCTCCTCTCTAAAAGAGAACACTCCTTACAATCCCGATAATAACCATCCTTAACTTTTTCATCCCTCCAAAAATTGTCAAGAGATTTTTCTATTTCACAGGTTCTACAAATTTTCATAGAGCAAACATAAGTATTCTTTTCCATAAAAACAAATTTTTCAAGACATTTTTTAAAAAGGAATGTCATCACTCTTGATTTCATATCCAGATGACAGCTTGTCTATGTTTCCTATATGGGGCATACCCTCGTATATCTCTAATTCAAAATCATCAAAATCAGATACTCCCCTCATAAAATCACAACTCACCTTACTCTTATACTTATCGCTATCATCCTTGGCAACAGAGATAACACATTCTGATTTTTTAGTAATAAGACTCCCCACCCATCCAGTAGCCCAATTGTCATTTTTATTTTGATGAATAATATTCGTTATGTGGCAATTATAATAGGTTGTCCACTGCATAAGTAGGGTGACTATTTTAGCAGCCTCCTCCTCATCGTTGATAGAATTAACCAGATCTGCTATTCCATCTATGACAACATACCCTACACTATTTTCGTGCTTTTTTAATGCGTATCCGATTATATCACGCCTATCCCGGGGAGAGTATTCACGAAGATCATAGGAGATAAAATTCCTTGGATGTTTAATGCCAGTTAATCTTATCACTCTCTCAGAGCATACATAAGCATCATACCTGGATTGCTCTGTATCAAATAATAAAACATCATTCCTACCATCAGGAAAATCACAAAGAATCTTCTCATCTATAATTCCATTCTTTGTTGCAGCAGCCAAAAAAGCACTCGCCAAGAAAGACTTTTTAGACTTACTCTTACCTATAATTGCACTAAAATTGCCCAATGTAAACAACCTTTTCTCGTATATAGCACCATTCTCGTAGTCCCTTATCTTGAAACACACAGGAGGTTTCGTTATGGGAATTGTAGGATCGATATATGCACTGCTAAGAATGCCTTCTAATCGCTTCTCATCTGGGCTCTCGTCTTTTACCTCGCCAACATTTCTTTTTTCGGGCTTTTTTACAGAATACTTTTCAGATAATTCTTTTGCAAATTTCTTGAAGTCACCATTATACTTTAATAACCCAATAACCCTGAAGGGGTTATATCCGCTCTCGGGCTCAAACGGATACGCATTAGAAGAAAAAACATAAAAAATATTATCAGCAGCCTTGCCTAATGTAGCAGAGATCCCTTTATCTTTTCCCGGCCTTCTCCACTGACCATCCCTCACCTCTACCCACTCATGCCTCCTGAGTTCGTCTTCCACCTCATCTTTTGCTTCTAAAGATTTATTAAACAAATCCCCCGGCCTATCCGAGTCTTCATACTCTGTCTTTTTTTCTTCATACCACTTATTAAAAGATTTTGCAACATCTATTATCTGTTGCCTGTCCTCAACGGTTATCTCTGGAATATCAAGAAAATTATTCCTTTCCACATTGTACCCTTCAGTAGGATAGGCAACAAAGTATCCTCCCTCCCCCTTTGTTTCTATTATCGCATCAGGAACGAACCTTTTCCGCTTCTCATCCCATTTTGGCTTTGAAGCTAGCTTACGGTTCCCCTCTATCTCAGAACACCTGTAGATTAAATGAAACCCTCCCCCCGAACTGGATTCTATGGGAAATTTATACTTTGAGAAAATATCTTTTATCTCCTCAATAAAGTGAGTCAGCGTATCCTTAGCGTCCCCGAAGTGATTATCGAAATCAAGACATTCGAGGCCACCAGAAATTTTCCCGCAAACAAGACCAACCCCATACGCCCCTTCATATTTGCTTTCATCTGTTATCCCCCCAATCCAGGTAGAGACGTTATAAGGACTCTTGTCTTTCTTCACCGGGAGGGTGGCCACCCCGGATTTCCAGTATAGTTTTATTTTGT
>PWNZ01000086.1 GCA_003564135.1 Candidatus Cloacimonadota bacterium | reverse complement strand
TACCACGAATGGCTCAGGCATACATTGATGCTGCTTATGAAGCAGGCAGCGCCAACATAGTTACAGGTGTACTCTTCCATTTCAGGGCGTATGACACTTTAGGTGAAGCTACTGTTCTATTTACGGCTGTTTTAGGAGTACTGACAGTATTAAGATATTACGGTAAGAAAAAACACAATTAGCTTTAAGGGAGTGTTAAATGAAAAAAAATGAGAATTATAACCAAGAAACAACCAAGGGAATGACCATCGTAGTTAAGAAGATTTGCCAGTTCATGGCACCGGTTATTTTTCTCTTTGGTATATATATCACTTTTCACGGTCACTTGACACCCGGAGGTGGTTTCACCGGGGGAGTGATCATGGCAAGTGCTTTCATTCTGCAGATATTGTCGAACGGCAGTATATTAGAAAGATTGCGAAGCGAGAAATGGCGGCTGGAATTGACCGAAAGTATAGCGATATTCTGCTTTCTCACCTTAGCCGTTCTGGGTTTAGTATTAACGGCATATTCGGTATTTTTCGCCAACTTTCTTGATAGAGGGACTTTTGGACAGTTAGTTAGCGGAGGTATTATCCCGATTGGAAACATTATCATCGGTGTTGAAGTCTGTGCTGCTATCTCGTCAATATTTATAGCGCTGCTGATATTCAAAGACGAAGAAGATGAGGAGGAGTCACGATGATATTATTCATTTTATGTTTCATCCTGTTCATGATAGGTCTTTACGGGGTCTTGATACAGCGGAATCTGATTAAGATTATTATCGGTATAGCAATAATGGAATACAGTGTACTGTTCTTCTTAATATTAATTGGTTATGTTGAAGGCGGAACAGTACCTATAATTTCTGAAGGTTTTGAACAGGCTCTTTTCGTCGATCCGCTGCCACAGGCGATGGTTCTAACGGCTATAGTAATCGGACTTGCAACCAAAGCATTAATGTTATCGGTCGCAATCCGTTTATATAAGAAATACGGGTCTTTCGACATCAGAGAAATGAAAAGTCTCAAAGGATAAGAATGACACGAGGTAAATTATGATTGTTTTATATATTATCGTTCCTCTCAGTGCAGCATTCCTGACAGTTATCTTCGGGAAATGGCTGCCTACTTTAGGCAAATATCTGCTGAACGCAGCACTGTTGTTTCTTACGGGTCTGACATTATATCTGATAATAGCAGGGCCTGAAGCCTTGATTTACAGAGTAGGTGGCTTCGCTGACGTAGCTGACGTTCCTATCGCAATTTTCCTGGTCATCGACGGCTTTACTAAGATATTGCTTCTGATTGTTTCATTGGTCGGTTTGTTGGTAGCGTTTTATTCTGTCAGTTATACAAAGCAATATACGGGAGAGGAAAAGTTCTACGCTCTTTTCAGCTTAATGCTGGCAGGGATGTATGGGGTTATTATTGCCGGTGATATATTTAATCTCTACGTCTTTTTAGAGATTGCTTCTATTGCCTCTTATGCTTTGGTCTCTTTCGGTATCGAGAAGCATCAATTAGAAGCAACATTTAAGTATCAGGTATTAGGCGGTGTTTCATCGCTGATAATCCTTACGGGCATAGGCTTTCTCTATTGGGGTACAGGTACATTAAATTTGGCAGATATAGCTACGCAATTGCCCGATCACAATATCTATAATTTATTCGTCTCGGTATTGCTTATTGGTGGATTTGGACTGAAAGCAGCAATGTTTCCATTTCATTCCTGGCTGCCCGATGCTCACTCATCAGCGCCTTCGCCCATATCTGCGATGCTTTCCGGTGTTTTGATCAAAGCTGTAGGTATATACGTTATAATACGCTTGTTCTTTAATGTCTTTGCTTTGAATTATCAGATAGCTGTAGCTATAACTGTTCTGGGGACAATGTCAATGATTATCGGCGTTCTTTTAGCAGTTGGACAATGGGATTTCAAAAGACTATTAGCGTACCACAGTATAAGCCAGATGGGATATGTTGTATTAGGTGTTGGAATCGGAATGCTGCTTTTAACCACCGGAAAGGATGAAAAGATAGCCGCTTTAGCTATTTCAGGTGGACTGTTTCACTTGATCAACCATTCATTATTCAAAGGTTTATTATTTTTGAATGCCGGATCAGTCGAATATAGGACTGGAACAAGAGACCTTAGAAAGATGGGTGGACTGGCAAAAAAAATGCCTGTTACTGCGGGCAGTTCTTTTGTAGCATCTATGTCGATTTCAGGCATACCTCCCTTTAATGGTTTCTTCAGTAAAGTAATCATCATAATTGCAGCAGTCCAAGCCGGTTTTTATTGGTTGGCATTATTTGCTGTCTTGGTAAGTGTTATCACCTTAGCCTCTTTTACTAAGGTTCTTAAATACGGTTTTTCCGGCAAAATTCATTCTCAGCATGAAAAGATTAAGGAAGTCCCCTTCAGTATGTCATTTTCAATGACTTTGCTGGCTGTCTTATGCTTAGTAACGAGCCTGTTGATACTTCCCGGAGTCAGGCAAGTGTTCTTAACACCTGCCGTTGATGTCCTCATAGAAACGGTTCAATATTCAGGTACGGTTGTAGGTTTGTAAATATGATATTCCGTGCAACAGACTGACCGACTGTTACTTCGCTAGATGAAGCTTATACCCGACATCTAAAACCTAATTATTAAATGGAGATAAACTTATGAAATATATAACACTGTTTATCAGCATGCTATTACTGTGGCTGCTTCTGACTTTTAACTTGCACAGCGCCAACATCATAATTGGGGTTATAGTGAGTTTAATTGTCACCTTGCTGTTCGGACATAGCTTTTTGACCAATTGGAAACTGTTTTATAATCCAGTCAGATACCTATGGGCTGTTGTTTATTTGATAGTTTTCATCTGGGAATGTGTTAAAGCAAATTTTGATGTTGCATACCGGGTGCTAAGCCCCCGAATGCCTATCAAACCGGGAATAGTGAAGGTAAAATGTTCTTTGAAAACAGATATCGCCAAGACATTCTTAGCTAATTCAATAACTATGACCCCCGGTACTATAACTGTTGATGTAATCAGTGACTGTTTATATGTGCATTGGATATATGTTAGCAGTCGAGACCCTAAGGTTTATAACAAAAGGATAGTGGGACGATTTGAAAAACTATTAAAAAAGGTGTTTGAATGATGATTACTATACTACTATATATACTTATAGCGTTGAGCTTTGTTTGCTTTATTCGTGTCCTTCTAGGGCCTACTATGGCAGATAGGATGGTAGCCATCGATATCTTCGGCACATTAGTCGTCGGGATATGTGTTCTCTTGGTTATTATTACAGGCAGGCTGTTTCTAATCGATGTTGCCATTGCCTGGATCATATTAAGCTTTATCGGAACAATCACCTTAGCAAAATACTTAACAAGGAAGAAGTTAGATGAATAGTATAAGTACAGTTCTATTGGTTATTGGAGTTGCCTTTGATTTGTTCGGATGTATCGGCTTGATAAGGCTGCCCGATGTATATAACCGTTTGCAGTCTGCGACGAAATGCGTTACACTTGGAACTTGCAGTATTCTGTTGAGTTTGTTTTTCCGGTACGGGTTCTCTGATGTTGGAGTAAAAGCGCTTATAGCTATACCACTATTGTTCTTTGCTTCTACCGTTGGAGCGCATGCTTTGATCAGAGGGTCACATATATTCGGGATAAAGATGACAGATAAATCAATTGTAGATGATTACAAAGATGCTAAATGACTATTTGAAGGTTTGACGGCTCGGGAAAATCCTAAACTGTTAAGCTGGCAAGTCTATTAATCAAAGGAAGTTGAAATATGAGATACCCCAAGTTGCGAGAGATTAAAGAAGCAGTTAGATCGCTGTTCACTAAACCTTATACGACAAGTTTCCCACAAGGGAAATTCACACCGTTTGCCGGATTTAGAGGGAAACCTGTGGTGGATGAGGATAATTGTGTCGGATGCGAAACCTGTGCCAATGTTTGCCCTCCAAATGCTATTACCTTTGAAGACAGCAAAGAGACCGCAATAAGGACTACTATTCGTGATTACGGGCAATGCATATACTGTGGCCAATGCGAAGAACACTGTATTACCCGGAAAGGAGTAAAACTGTCAGACGAGATTTATGATCTGTCATGTTTTGATATACAGGAGGTTATTGAAAAGCAAGAACGTGAACTGATTATCTGTGCGAACTGTGAAGCAATTATTACCACTAAGGATCACATGAGATACATTCATGAAAAATTAGGCCCTCTTGCTTACTCTTCAACACTAAATCTGAATATCTTGAATGAAAGGCTGAAATTAGCAGGTACTGGTGATACAAGTGTTGAAGTTGTAGATGAACTCAAGCGCAAAGATTCGTTTAATATACTTTGCCCTAACTGTAATCGTCAAGTTCAAGTGAAAAATTTGGGATAGCAATCCCACAAGGCTTTAGTCTCGACGATAGCCGATTTTACTCGACTATTTAGGACAATGCTGCCTTGAACTCAAGGAGTATAGTGAACTGTAATATAAATAATGCGAACAATCTATTCGCCCCGTTGTATGAGATATCGTTTAGTTCGGTATTATTCGTTGGTGTGGGTCATCGCTTGAAAAGTGATGATTCCGTCGGAATTTATATCTGTGAGAGAATCAAGCCGACAAAGATAGTTAACAAACTGATTGTCGAGAGCGGCATCGAAAAATTTATCGGGAAAATAAACAGCCTTTCACCGGATATTTTAGTCCTAATAGACTGTACGGATTTTAATAAGAAGCCGGGTTATGCGGAGCTTTTCTCTGTTAATGAAGTTCAGGATAACACATTCAATACACATACGATATCACTAAGCAGAATATCGGAGTTCTTTAAGATGAAAGTATTTATACTCGGAGTTCAGCCGCAAGATGTTGGCTTTGGCGAAGTACTTTCACCGGCAGTTCGTGAAAGTGCAGACAACATCATTAGTATAATCAATTCTTGGTTTGATAAATACGTGTTCAGAGCATCCTTGCTCTGATTGTTGATAAATACCCTGACAATTAGGTAGTGTCTTTATGTTGAAAATCAAAATCAATGGGATTGTTCAGGGGGTTGGTTTCCGCCCCTTTGTCTTTAATCTCGCAAAGAAGCTGAATTTAAAGGGGTTTGTACTCAACTCAAATGATGGGGTAGAGATAGAGGTGCAAGGCTATAGGAACAAGCTTCAAATATTCATAGACCTTCTGAAAAAAGATGCCCCTCCGGCTGCTAAAATAGAAAGTTTTAAAATAAAATCTCTGCCCGATACCAGCTATACCGCTTTTGAAATCCGCAATAGTTCAAGTAATAGGGGAATAACTTTTATTGCTCCCGATTTAGCCGTTTGTCAAGACTGTGTTCAGGAGTTTAATGAACCCGATGATTATCGTTATCAGTATCCTTTTGTTAATTGTACGAACTGTGGTCCCCGTTATTCAATAATTGAGAAAACACCTTATGACAGACCTGTTACAACAATGAAGGAATTCGAGATGTGCGATTATTGCCGGGAAGAGTATGAGAATCCTTACAGCCGCCGGTTTCATGCTCAACCCATTGCCTGCCAAAACTGTGGGCCTAAGTTGATTTTTTTAGACAAAAACTTGCAGGAATTATCAGGCCAGCCAATTGATTTATGCCGGAATGCCCTGAAAAGCGGAAAGATTGTCGGTGTTAAAGGTGTCGGTGGTTTTCATATTGCCTGTGATGCGACTAATGAAAAGGCTGTCAGAGAATTGAGAAAGCGAAAGAACAGGCCGCACAAGCCTTTTGCTGTTATGTGCAGAGCTAAAGATATAAGAACTATAGTAAAATGCTCGGATTCTCAGATGGAACTCTTAAAATCGGTTAAAGCCCCGATAGTAATAATTCCGAAAAATAAACAGATTGATATATCCGAGATAACAGCACCTTTCAATCCTAACTTGGGGGTTTTTGTCCCCTACACACCACTCCATTATCAGTTATTCGACGAATCGCTCTTGTATCTTATTATGACTTCAGGAAATATTAATGATGAACCAATAACCATAAATGAAAGCGAACTTACAGGCTTGTGTGACTGCTTTCTCACGCATAACCGACAGATACTGAACCGGTGTGATGACTCGGTGATACGACCGGTTAACAGCTTTTACATCAATCTTCGCCGTTCCAGAGGACATGTCCCATCACCTTTCATTTTGCCGATTTCAACCGTTCCTACTCTCGGTACGGGCGCTGAGTTGAAAATATCATTTGTCTTGACTCAAGACAAATCAGCCTACCTGTCGCCCTATATTGGAAATAATAACAGCAAAGCTACTGAAGATTTTTATGTTGAAACGCTTAATAATTATAAAAAGTGGTTTAAAATACAGCCTGAATTAGCAGCTTGTGACATGCATCCTGACTATTTGACCACCCATTATGCCATTAAAATTACAGATGTTGTGATAAAAGTACAGCATCATCATGCACATATAGCATCTGTAATGGCTGAGCACCAGCTCGATGAGCCGGTTATTGGGATATCTTACGACGGTACAGGTTATGGGGAAGACGGAGCGATATGGGGAGGCGAGATTTTTACTGCCGACTATAACGGATACTCAAGAAGATATCACCTGAAATATATGCCCTTACCCGGAGGTGACGCTGCGATAGCCTATCCTGTACGCATTGCCTATTCTTATTTGCATAGTGCAGGCGAAGAGACAGTTTTTTTAAGAGATATTTCCAGT
>PWNZ01000157.1 GCA_003564135.1 Candidatus Cloacimonadota bacterium | reverse complement strand
TTGCGTTTTTTTGTTTTAATCGATTCAAAAATAGCAAATTAAACAATACAAACCACTACTTTTTCTTGTTTTTTTTAATTGATTTTCAATGTCTCTGGAAGTGGGAAACTTCAGTTAAATACAAATGGAATAATAAAATGAAATATTGGCATCTTCAAATGTGCTTACCTCAAGGTCGAGGTGGTTTAAAAATTGATTCAATGGATATGCTGCAAAACGCTCCTTCCGTTATTGGAACAGGAGAATGGGATAGCTACCAATGTAAAGATTTCAAAGAAACAATGAGACATGGAGATATTGTTTGTGTAAAGGAAGGGCAACAAGCTATCGCATTATGTGAAGTTATGGGCGACAATTTCAATGACCAGACATTAGAAAATCAGTTTTTGCATCATAATTACAGAACAATAAAATTGTTAGATACTAATCCTCCCGATAGAGAGTTTCCACAACCTCAAGGAACATTAAGTATTGCACGAGATAAAAATACACCATCATGGAAATTTATTAACGAATGGTATAATACATATAAAAGAAAACATTTTATGGAAAACTACATATCCTTATTGAAGTCGAATAAGAACCTTGTTCTTACTGGTGCTCCCGGTACGGGAAAAACATATTTAGCAAAAGAGATTGCCAAAAAAATTATTGGTGTAAAAACAGATGAGGAGCTAAAAGAAAAGGAGCAATTTGCATTCGTTCAGTTTCATCCGTCTTATGATTATACTGATTTTGTTGAAGGATTACGACCATATTCTGTAGAAGACGAGGAGAATATTGGTTTTAAAAGGAAAGATGGAATTTTTAAAAGTTTTTGTAAAAAGGCATTAAAAGCTAAAATTTCAAACGAAATCGATAACTTCGATGAGGCATGGGAAGATCTACTTAGTATGGTTAAAGCCAATTTGGCAAATGGGACTCTAACAAAGATTGGTTCATGGGAATACGGTTTGTCAACAAAAGAATCTCTTAAATACTCTTCGGTTAACACACCATCTCAATATAATTTTACAATTACAAAGCAAAATGTTTATAATGCATACCAAAACATAAAAGCAAGACCGTCTGGTGCTTTCCAAAAAGATATGGAAGATGTTGTTGAGTATATGAAGCAAAATCAGAACTTAAAAGATTTTCAAGAAGGAACAATATCAAACGAAACAGAAAATGATAAATACGTTTTTATAATCGATGAAATCAATCGCGCTGAAATTTCAAAAGTATTTGGTGAACTGTTTTTTTCAATTGACCCTGGTTATCGTGGAGAAAAGGGAAAAGTAAAAACCCAATATGCAAACCTACAAGATGCCGATGATGTTTTTGCTGATGGTTTTTTTGTTCCTGAAAATGTATACATAATTGGAACAATGAATGATATAGACCGTAGTGTTGAAAGTATGGACTTTGCAATGCGAAGACGTTTTGCATGGAAAGAAGTAAAAGCAGAAGATAGAATTTCAATGTGGGATGAACGAATTGAAAATTGGAAAGACGATGCTATAAAACGAATGAATTCATTAAACAAAGCTATTGAAGGAATTCCGAGTTTAAGTTGTGCTTATCATATTGGTCCGGCATATTTCTTAAAACTTGAAAATTATCAGAATGAAATTAATCCTTTTGATAATTTATGGAATAATCATTTAGAAGGTGTTGTATTTGAATATTTAAGAGGATTACCAGATTCAGAAGAGTTAATGAGTAAATTGAAAAATGCCTACAACAATTTAATCGATGTTGAAAACGACTGATAATAATTGCGGAAATTGTCAGGTGTCTCAACAAGACTTGGAAAACTTTCAAAAAATTTCCAATACTAAAATTAAGGACATTACTATTGGCAATAACTCCAACTTACTTATTTATCCTCAAAGTTTTAGCGACTGTGAGGATAGAATTTATGATGAAACTATTTTTTCATTACAAGGTCAAAAGTTGACAACTGGTAATGTTATGGGTTTTGTTGGTATAAATGAAAGCGAACTAACAATTCAGTCCCGTTTTGCAAAAGATGAACATGATTACTTTTTGCATTATTTACTTCAAAAGGTTTTTTCATTTAATCTTTTTGAATTAAAGCATCGCTCAAATAAGGAAAACATCTTTGACTTTCTAATTTATTTATTTCCATTTTTCTTAAAAAAAGCATTAGGTCAAGGTTTGTTTAAGGAGTATCAAAAGAAATCATATAATGATGCAAATGTTAGAGGAAATATAGATATAAATTCACATATCCGTAACAATATTCCATTTAACGGTAAAATTGCTTATCGTGTTCGAGAACATAGTTACGATAATAAAATCACTCAATTAGTAAGGCATACAATCGAATTTATCAAAAGACATAGGTTCGCAAATGGAGTATTAACAAGTAGTAATGATATTCAAAGCTGTGTGCTTCAAATAGTTCAAGCAACTCCAACTTACGACTACAATTCAAGAAAATCTGTTATTAATTTGAATCTACGTCCCTTGGTTCATCCATATTTTTCAGAATATAAAGACTTACAGAAAATCTGTTTGCAAATATTACGCTTTGAAGGTTTGAAATTTGGAGAAAAAGATGACAAGATTTACGGTTTGCTTTTCGATGGTGCTTGGTTATGGGAGGAATACTTAAACACAGTTTTAAAAGATTGTAATTTTATTCACCCAATGAACAAAGCATCAAAAGGTGCAATCTATTTGTTTGCAGAGCCTAAAGGCTATAAGCGTTACCCTGATTTTTGGAAAAATAACTTTATAATAGATGCTAAATATAAAAACCAGTCTGATAGTATTGATAGAAACGATATGAACCAGATTATTTCATATATGTACGTAATGCAAGCGGATTTAGGAGGATTCTTGTATCCGACAAAGCATAAAGACAAATTAGAATGCAAACATATAGGAAAATTAAATGGTTTTGGCGGTTTAGTTAAAACATGGTCGATTCCAATTCCGCAGAAAGCGGATAGTTTTGATAATTTTAGCTTATTAATGGCTGAAAATGAGAATGAACTTAAAGCAATGATAATGAATGAAAAAGCACATAGCGGTAACATCGTGTATAGTGCATTTGGCGGATAGTGCTAATTTCAAGGGCGTTACATCTAATAAGCTTTGTAACGGCTTGACAGGTTCGTGCTTCGAATCGCCAAACGACACCATACACGTAAACGTTACCAGCAAGCGTAAAAGACGACACGACAACAAGAAAACGAACGACAGAAACAAGAAAAGGTAAACCATTTTGACAAGTTAAATCAGACATAGAAGCGATATAACAAACGGACAAGGATAAAAAATTGATTAAGTAAAACAATACAATACAATACAATGGCTAAACGATTAAAAGCAGAGTCTGAGAAAAAGGTAAAAATTATGGCAGGTTCAACCGTTTACGGATTTGAAGATCAGCTATCACAAATTGTAGCCCAGTTAAATACATTGGGTTATGATGTGCTGAATTCTCATTACGGTAGTATTAAGGTAAACCCAAACTTGTCTAATCTGGATAATTGCTTAAAGGCGGTAGCTGAATGTGATTTGTTTTTGGGCATTATTCGCCCTTATTGTGGCACAGGCAACATTGGAGAAAAGAACATCACATTTGAAGAAATAAAAGAAGCCATCCGATTAAAAAAACCTTATTGGTTTTTGGTGCATCGGGATGTTGTTTACACTCGTCTACTTTTAAAGAAAATGAAACTCAAAAGTGGTGATGAAGTGATATTTACTGACAATCGACTTTTTGACAAACTTTCCATTGAAATGTATGAGTATGTTATTAAGAACCATATACCGGTTACACTGCGCAATGGCAACTGGGCACAGGAATTTTATCGCTTAGATGAAATGATGGTGTATATCAACGCTCAGTTTACTGACAAAGATTTTATCAATGAAGTAATGAACCCTAAAAATAGCAACGATGGAAAATAGTTTTATTATAGAAAATCTGTTGCAACAGAAAGAAGGCGTTCGTTTAGAGTTTAAAGCAAAGCCCAATATTGATGCCATTGCAAGATCCATTACGTCATTCATCAACACGCAAGGCGGTGATTTAGTCGTAGGAATTGACGATAATAAAAACGTTCTGGGGATTGAAAACGCACAACAGCTATCCGTTACGATACAAAATGCTTTGGTAGAATTGATTAAACCTACTGCACCCATTTCAGTTCAGGTAATCAACTACAAGAAAAAAGAAGTTATTTTAATTAGCGTTTGGGAAGGGGCTAAAAAGCCTTATCAATACAAAGGTGCTATTTATAATAGAATTGGTCAGATAACAAAAACTACCGATCCTGAGAAACTAACCAATCTAATTTCGCAACGCAAACAAGCCGATTTTCACTGGGAGCGGATGCCAGTGCTGGGGGCTGAGTTAACAGATTTAGATACAGTAGAAATTAAACAAACGATTAAGCTTTATCAGGAATACAAGAAAGACGCTAAAATAGAAGATGTAGAAGATTTTTTAATTCAGGTAGGACTGCTTCAAAATGGCAATATTACCAATGCTTGTATGGTATTGTTTGGTAAAAATCCAATACGCTTTATTCCACAATCAAGAATCAGGCTTACACTATATCCTGCCAAAACATCAGGAAACCAGTTTATTGATGATAAAATGTTTGAAGGAAACATTTTTAAAAACGTCACGGCAATATTTGAATATTTGGATATTGTTTACGGTAAGAATCTAACAGTCAAAGGACTTCTAAGAACTGACAAACCTAATTATCCGGTATTGGCTTTGCGTGAAGGCATCTTAAATGCTATTGTACACCGTGATTATAATTCTGTAAAGGGATTTTTTCAAATATCAATCTATTCAGATAGGACAGAAATTAGCAATTATGGAGCATTACCTGATGGTATTACAGTCGCTGATTTAAAAGTGGAACATAATTCCATTCTTCGTAATCCTGATATTGCTCAAATGTGTTTTTATAGAAAGCACATAGAAATGCTTGGAACAGGAACACAAAGAATGATTAGGGATTGTAAGGAGAATAAGTTTAAGGTTCCTGTATGGAAGCAAAACAATAATATTATTACTGTTACTTTTCCTGATGTAGCACACAATAGAAAAGATAAATCATCTAGTGATGCTGTAAATGATGCTGTAAATGATGCTGTAAATGATGCTGTAAAAAAAGGAATTATTGATGCTATAAGCGATGCTGTAAATGATGCTTTAATTGATGCTGTAAAAGTTATTAAAACCAATAAAAGTGCTTCAATACTTGAAATTATGGAAAGTGCAGGCAAATCAAATGCTACAGCTAAACGTTACTTGCAAATATTAAGAGAGATAGGGCTAGTAGAATTTAAAGGTGCTGCAAAAACGGGCAAATATCATTTAACAGCTAAAGCAAAACGCAAATTGAAACAATAATTACCGGACTTAGAGAACAAAGCCATTGAAAAAAAAGGTTTTAAAACAAAAACGAATTACCGGATTTTACCGGGCTAAAAGAAGATAATGAGCAATGACACATCAAGCATAGTAAGTAGAGTTTGGAGTTTCTGCAATCCCCTACGTGATGTAGGCGTAGGATATGGAGATTGTTTAGAGCACAAAACTAAACAACGACAATGGTTTAAAGACAAGGTGGACAAGAACGCCAGCTGGTAACAGCGTGTATGTGGCAATAGCGGGTGAAGTGGTAAACCTGAAGGTCTGTGCTTCTAAGAAACATTGTGCTAAACGGATAGGTAAGTGCTTCTAATCCGCTACTGCACATATACGCAAAACGTTACCGCCAAGTGTAGAAAAACGCAAAACAGCGGACAATTTGCTACTGAAAGACCGAAAACAAAAAAGCCGATATTATGAATAGCCCTCGCACAAAACTGCACATTTGCAAGCCCCAACACACAATCCGATGCTTCAGCTTGCAAAAGAGCAGTTTTTTTGCCAACGCACTCGTGGTAATTTGTATATTTGTACTTATATCAGATTAAAACACATGGGGGAAAATAAATCACAAATAGTTATATATCAAACTGAAAACGGCGAAACAAAATTAGATGTTCGTTTTCAAGATGAAACCGTTTGGCTCACACAGAAGCTAATGGCTGAATTGTTTCAAACAACCTCGCAAAATATAACCATTCACCTTAAAAACATATTCGATGAGGGAGAATTGGACGAAGAGGCAACTTGTAAGGATTTCTTACAAGTTCAAAAAGAAGGTTCACGAGAGGTTAAACGAACACAAAAATATTATAATCTAGATGCCATAATATCAGTTGGTTACCGAATAAAATCGCACGTAGCAACAAAATTTCGACAATGGGCAACCCAACATATAAAAGAATATATTGTAAAGGGTTTTGTATTGGATGATGAGCGACTAAAAAACCCTGATTTGCCGTTTGACTATTTCGAGGAACTTGAAAGGCGAATACAAGATATTCGCACTTCGGAAAAACGATTCTACCGAAAAATAACAGATATTTATGCGACAAGTGTAGATTACGACCCTACTCTTGACATAAGTATTGAATTCTTTAAAACTGTTCAGAATAAGATACATTGGGCAATTACAGGTCAAACCGCCGCAGGAATTCTTCGCCCTTTAATCGAACCGGTTTGTTTTGCGCCCGGTCGCCATAGTCTTTGGCCATGAAGGTTGCACTGAGTTGATGGACCGGATACAGGTAGCGGCCATTTTTACCTACAGTCTTCCACTGTCCTTTCAGGGAATAGCCTGCAGCAGGTACCAGACAATGC
>PWNZ01000170.1 GCA_003564135.1 Candidatus Cloacimonadota bacterium | reverse complement strand
TTGGAAGGGAAGCTGCCAAATGGGAAAACGCCCTGAAGGAGCTTATAGATAATGAGCTGATAGCTGTTTCAGGAACAAAAGGTGAAGTATTTAGCGTAACTCATAAAGGCTGGAAGTATGCTGATGAATTACGTCCGCTAATTATGACTGAAATTGCAGAATGACTAATCGTTTAATGGTAGGAAAACATGGATACTAAGGATCGTCATTGGTTATTGGAAAGGTTGCTCGAAACAAAAGAACAACCAAACCCTCACTTTGCTTTTCTGGGAACAGTTAACTGGATGAGAGCGTTGGCAATAGCCGTAAACAGTGTTCTGTTCTCAGAAGAGGGGCTTGACAGGAAATATGATAAGGTTCAAAGAAGAAAGACTAACAGAGAAGCCGATACGAAGGTTTATAACAACCTATTGATGTCATTCCATAACCTTGCATCACTATATTCGATCAACTCAGATATTAAGAATGCATATAGCACGATAAGGTCAGCTATTGTAACCTGGTATTATTGCATTTATTTTTGTTGTATTGCTATGATAGATGCTTCTTCAGGTTGTTCAAAAAGTTCTCATAGGCCTAACGCTAAGATATGGCAAGCCGACATCGTATCAAGAGGCTTCGCTATTTACCCATTCGATATGCATCTGACAGGTCTGGGTAAGACACAATCACATAAAGAATTGAACTCTTATGGTATAGTTAATAGCAAGTATTTAATTAAGACTCCAGAAAATACTGAACAGTCTCGTGAAGCATTGATTACCTACCTTAAAGGAACTGCTGAGCATGAGAGAGGAATTTGTGAGAATAGAGTTAGAAAGAATAAAGACTATAAGCAGTTAGAAGTTAAAGGCTTCCGCACAAAAAAAGCAAAAGAACTTCGGGATGAAGAGTTCAGTAGGAATTGTGTGAACTTTCTTTATCAAGCGTTTAGGTTCAGAGGTAAGGCAAACTATAGAGATTGTTTATTCTTGTCATACGGAGAGAAGAAACAAGAAGAGGCAGTCCAGTTCACAAAAGATATGTTAGATGTAGCGGATGCATTTACGAAAATGACTTGTTCTTATGCGTCAAGAAGAGTTGAGAAAGATGCTTGGGAACTATTTATGGAAGATATTAAGAAACATTCGAGGTTCGTACTCGATTTCAAAGAATATCGTAATTAGATGCTAAAAACGATGTCGAACTTGGCTACAATGAGGAAGCAGTCAATATTATGCATAACAGGGTTCAAAGAGATTTTACTTAAGATGAACCCCAACTATGAGCAGGATAATGAAAAAAGTTAAGCTGAAAATAATGGTAGCCTCAACGATATATGGATTTGAGGATAGTCTGGAACAGATATGTGCAGTTCTGCAAGGTTACGATTATGAGGTTTGGAACTCTCATATTAAGACGATACCGGTTCATCCGGGTCTATCTAATACTGAAAATTGCATAAAAGCAGTTGAGTCTTGTGATTTACTATTTGGAATAGTACGTGAACGTTATGGGGCGGTAATTAATGATGAGATTTCCATCTGTCATCAAGAAATACGAAAGGCTATTGATTTGAGAAAGCCCCGTTGGTTTGCAGCTCACAGAAATATTACTGTTGCCCGGCAGTTACTGAATCAATATATGTTTGATGATAAGGGGAATCCTAACCCGAACTTTACCTATAGGGCAACGGGAGTAATGGATGATATTAGAGTAATTAAGCTATACAATGAGGTTATTCAAAACGACATTCTCCCGGTAAACAGAGTCGGTCACTGGGTTGATGAGTATTCGAGTATTGGAGATATTTTGCAGTGCATCAAAACACAATTTATTGATGTTAAAAGAATTATGAGGATTGTCGAAGAAATGAGAGGTAATGAAAATGAAACAGAATAACATAATAGAGCAACTGCTGAAACAGGCTGAAAACCAAAGATTAGAGTTTCAGGCAAGAATACGGAAAGACTCAATCGGCAAGACCGTTTGTGCTTTATTGAATTGCAAGGGCGGGCAAATAATAGTTGGGATTGAAGGTAAAGGGCAAGTCAATGGTATTAAAGATGCCGGGAACAATAAAAATATCATAGCAAAACACCTCAAGGAACAAATTATACCGGAAGCTCCCATAAAAGTATCAATAGAGAAATACAAAGACAAACAGCTACTATTGATTGAAACCTGGGCAGGCTCTAAGCAACCATATACATACAAAGGAACTATTTACTACAGGAGAAATGACAAAACATCTCCGGCTGCACCGCAAGAGATTTCATTTCTCATCAATGAACGACAAAAAGCAGAAACTCACTGGGAACGTCAACCGGCATTAGGGGTTGAGCTTGAAGACTTGGATTTGGTAGAGATTGAAAAAACGATGCAAGAACCCTTAGATTTGAAGGAAATGGTTATTGATCAAAAAGAAGACCCTTACAAAGTTAGAGAGATTATTGCTAAGTATGAGAAGGAACAATTTCACGTAAAAAGCAATCTTTTAGAGTTTCTTTCCCGTTATGGTTTATATCTGAATGGTCAATTCACTAATGCAGCGGTAGTGTTATTTGCATATCAGCCTGCAAAATTTATCCCTCAATCAAGGATTAGGTTGAGCTTCCTCAAAGAAAGCAAAACAGATGATGTCTTTTTAGACGATAAGCTGCTGGAAGGGAATTTATTTAAAAACATTGAAGCTATCCAAAGCTTTTTCGAGAAACATTTGGCTGTAGTCAGAAAGTTCGGAACTAATGGTTGGAAACGTGAAGATGATTTCATCTTTCCGATAAAAGGTTTAAGAGAAGGGGTTTTAAACGCTTTAATCCATAGAGACTATTCTTCAGTTTCCGGCTCTGCTGCAATCATTCTCTATCCCGATAAACTGGAAATCTGCAATACAGGTAAATCTCCATTAAAATCAGCAGAATTGACTAAACCTCACTTGTCATTGCCGTTCAATCCGGATATTGCACATATAGTTTTCTTAAGGGGCTATATTGAAAAAATAGGGAGAGGGACTTTGAAAATTATAGAATCCTGCGAACAAGCCGGATTGAAAAAACCTGTCTGGAAGATGAGAGAAAACAGCGTTACACTAACTTTTTATGGCGACATATCTCACAGTATACCAATCAATAAGAGGAGTGAAGGTACTACTGAGGGTACTGCTGAGGGTACTACTGAAGGTGTTGTAGAAGGTTTTATTGAGGGTGCTATTGAGGGTGTTAGCAGAGAACTAAAAGATAGATTGGCTATTCTGTTAAAAGCTATCTACACTAAGGAAGGTCATAGGATGCCCCAGTTTAAAGAATGGACTAATTTCTCAAAGAGTTCTGTTGAAAGATATATTAAAATGCTTAAAGAGGCAGGTTTCATTGAATTTAGGGGAGAAGTCTTACATACCGGAGGATATTACTTAACTGATACTTTCAAAAAGAAACTGAAAGGAGAGGGCAAAAGAAGTTTAGAGTTGAGAAAAGGGCAGAGAGCTAAGAGCTAAGAGCAAAGGGAAGTTTAGAGTTTAGAAAAGAGCGGAGAGCTGGAAGGCGAAGAGTGAATGGTGAACGGTGAACGATGAACGGTGAACAATGAATAATGAACGGTTAAATGGTTTAGAGTTGATTGGGGAGTTCTTGGTTCTTGGTTGTTCATTTTTTAGGCACTATCGAAAAAAAATAAAATAAAAAAGAAAAAAAGGACGATTTAGTATCCTTCGCCCTTATCCTATTGATAGTCAATGAGTTACACGGTTACCGGGGCGGTAACTTTCGGTAACCTTGGTAACCTGTTCCGGACAAGCCGGAATCTAGTGTATACTACAGTTCAATAGAGCCACCCCTTTCGCCTGCCAGAGCCACCTTGCCATTTTTGAGGTCATATAATCTATAGATTTATGTGATTGAACAATTTGGGAGTAGGTAGGCGAAGTATAGCGTCAAGTTCATCTTGTTCTCGTAACACTGTATCGAATCCTTTTCATCATTCTGCTATTGACAAAAATGGCGGTTCTGTTTTACGGTCATTACCACTAAATGACAGAGGAATAGAACCATGAATGAAATCGTGCAGTATCTCACATATCATAACGGCTATGCTACGATGAAAGAACTGAAAGAAGCCGGATATCATACCAGAAATATCAGAAAATTGGTAGATTCGGGTATTATTGAGAAGATAAAGCCCGGTCTGTATCGTCTATATGACAGTTCATCTGCCGACCTATTTACGCAGAGCTTTGTTGATATATGCAAATCGGTTCCCAAAGGGGTTATTTGCCTTCTGTCGGCACTCGATCACTATAATCTTACAACGATTAACCCGGCGAAGATACATATTGCTATCCCCAACCAATCTAAACCACCGGTGATAGAATATCCGCCGGTAGAGTTTTACTATTTTAGAGAACCAATGTTCAATCTGGGAATTAAAGAGGTAGAGGTTGAAAACGGCAGCTTTAGGATTTACAGTATGGAAAGGACTCTATGCGATATTTTCAGGTATCGAAACAAACTCGGTGAGGATATCGCTCTCGAAGCACTAAAAAGTTATATTTCGCTCGATAAAGCCGATTTGAACAAGCTCAGATATTTAGCTGTTAAGTGCAGAGTCAAGAACGCTATGCTGCCATATCTTAAAGCTATGATGATAGTATGAAGAAAAGAGGTTTTTATCCACAAACCGAGCAAAGCAAGCTCGCCGAGAAAAGCAGGTAAGTCCAGTGATTCCACGATTATTTTAAGATTAGCACCTTACCGGTTGATTTCATGCTTTTTTTAGCAGAAAGTTGCCGACTAAATTGGACAGTATGATATCCTGTCCCTACACCTTCATTGTCTTTTATTTGTGTTTATTAGTGGAAGCTTATTTGTGTGCATTTGTGGATGAACTTTTTGGTTCCGGAGCCTGCCCGAGTTAGGTGAATAGTGGACGATAGGAGAACTCGAGCCGTAATGATGTACGGACAGAAAACAAAGTCTATCCACGAATGAATGAACAAGAAACCATCGAGACAGTAGCGGACACACAAAAGGAATCAGAGCAGGGATGCTATGAGCACACAAAACAAAAAACGACCTATAGTTGGTTTATAAGGTACTTACATCAATAAGTCTCTTTATTAACGAAAGCCATCATAAGATGGAATCTGCTGTTGACAAAATGGGGGTTATAAATTGTCATCATATTGAATCAAATATCCGGATGAAACTCTGATTGATATTATACCGATGTATAGTTTTAGAGCAATTCCCAAGAGATATGAGAATAGATACTTATAGACAGGTAGTAGTAATAATTACATTGAGTTGCCTATTCTTTTGATTGACGATTGACAGAAGGCTCAATAAAATGATAAAAACCATGAGGCAGATTATAATAGAGGATAAAAAATGAAAACAAGTCTAAAGGATTTTGATCCAGCCGGTTCTCCTATTAAAGAGTCAGATGTATCTAAAGAAGACAATCACAATGATGAAGATGGAACTGAGCACGAAGATATAGGAATTACACAACCTTTTGATCCAACGTTAATCAATATTAGTACAAAACCTATGAGTTTAGATACACTAATTAAACGTATGGAAGAAGGTGAAATAGATTTATCTCCCGATTTTCAACGGTCGGAAGTTTGGGATACAAAAGCAAAGTCACGACTCATTGAATCACTTCTTATAAGGATACCTTTACCGGCTTTCTATATGGATGCGACTGATGACAATAAATGGCTTGTTGTTGATGGACTTCAAAGATTGTCAACCTTACGAGATTTTGTTATCAATAAAACTTTTATCCTCAAGGATTTAGAGTTTCTATCAGATTATGAAGGCGATGGTTATGAAGACTTACCCAGAGCTTATCAAAGGAGAATCGAAGAAACTCAGGTAACAGTGTATCTGATAGATACAGGTACCCCACCGGAAGTTAAGTTTAATATTTTCAAACGGATAAATACTGGTGGATTACCACTGTCTTCACAGGAGATTAGGCATGCACTTAACCAAGGTCCTATTACCAAATTATTGAAAGAATTAGCCGATTCTAAAGAGTTTAAGAAAGCAACAGCTAATAGCATCAGCGATAAAAGAATGGCAGCAAGAGAATGTGTTCTTCGGTTTTTTGCTTTCATTATAGAGAGTCCTTCAAAATATGACAGTAATGACTTTGATGAATTTCTAAGCAAAACAATGTTGAAGTTGAACAGTATTTCGGATAAAGAAAGATATGAACTTAAAGCTAGGTTATTGCGAGTACTCAGGTATTCATACGAAATCTTCGATGATACAGCATATAGAAAACCTAAGCTCAAAACGAGATCACCAATCAACAAAGCTTTGTTTGAGGTTTGGACTTATGCGATTGATAAGGAAAGTGACGACAGGCTCGAAAATATGAAAAAGCATAAGGAAGTGGTTATAAAGAGAATCACTGAAGGACTTCGCAATGATAATGAATTGATTGATGCTATTTCACAGGGAACAGGAGCTATTTCTAAGGTTCGACTTAGATTCGAGAGATTTGGCAAGATATTCAAGGAGGCGTTAGAATGATTACAGAGGTAAAGTTAAGGAATTTTAAGTGTTTCGAGCCAGAAACGATACCTTTAGTACCTCATCAATCAATCTCGTGCTTTTTTTGACAGAATATTTCACACCAACCAGACCAAGATGGTCTGGAGACTTTTGTCAAAGGCTGGAAGCCATTGATAGTGCGAGAACGAAGGATAAATATCAGATGGGTGCAAGTCCCATTCAGAGTTTCGTCATACTCTGTAG
>PWNZ01000122.1 GCA_003564135.1 Candidatus Cloacimonadota bacterium | reverse complement strand
CGGCTCTGACTGGTTACCTTTGTAAATCCTGCTCAATACCGGAAAACCATCCTGATCTACTACCAAAGCCAAAGTAACGAGCGGACAGTCATCCCTTTTCTCTTTGCTCTTGGCTCTTTTACATAGCTTACTGTTAACTATATTACTTTCAAAATAAGTATTGGTAAGATCATACAAATATATCTTGTCGACCAACGAATGCAGCGCTTTAAGCTGTTGGCGGAGTAAACGTTCAATCGGTTGCTTGTTACCAAGAAGTTTATCGCCGATACGGTATAATGAATCTTTACTGACCTTGTCTTTTACTGCTTGAAATTCCTCAGACAAAGAGCTATGCTTGCTATACCACCTTGATATATGACATTCACTGCCGGGTGATATTAAACGGCCAAGAACCGCTATTCTAGACAGCTCAATCTCTTTTTTCGTAAAAGAGCACTTCTTTAACACATTGTCCAGCTTAAGCGATTTCCAGAACTTAAGAGCAACTAACTCCACTCCTATAGATCGGTGATAACCAATCTCTATGCAGTTTTTAGTGAATGTAATGCTGTCTTCAGGATAACTTGGTTCTTCTTTTGAATTTTGATTTTTCCTTGACAGTAAGTACTTTAGATATATTTCTTCGGCAAGCTGCTCAATCTTATCTGAAAACTTAAAGTCTGTCACAAAACCTTTTGTTTTTCTATTCACTAACGTACTGATTGTTTTCCTTTCCATATCTGTAATATCAAGTGTTCCCAGATGCACTAATACTATAACACGTGGACCCTTGTTTGTCCTGGCGGTCTCTACCAACTGGTGATATATGTAATGTTTACCAGTACTTTTGTTTCTCATTGTTTTCTTTCTGACATACATGGTAACAAGTAAATGTGGCAGGCACTGCCTGTCAAGCATTATTGGTTCATTTTTTGGTACTCATATGCAGTATTCAGATAGCTTGGCATTGATAGACAGGCAGTTACGATCTTAATGTGCTAAACTTAAGGAAAATTTTGCTCAAGTTGGGATAAACTAATCCATTTAATGGGACGCAATTGGACTACTATTCTCGACTAAAATCAAGAATGCTGCCTGATTTTCGGCTCTCTTTTATGAACGGTCTCTTGTGGAGAAAAATGCCGATCACTGATTTATCTCTTGACTTGTATGGTAGTCTAGTTTATTCTCTCCATTGTGGGTATGCGTTAGTGAGATTCGCAGAGCATATCTGGACTTGGAGATAGAAATCATACTGGTAAACGGAGATCTATTATGAAAAGAACTGCTATAGTCGTGCTGTTTTTGATCGTGATTCAGCTAATGTCGACAATAAATCTGAACGCAGAATGTATCCTGCTCATGATGATAGCTCGCAATGAGCATGGTAAGATAAGCGATTGTGATATGTATGAAGAGTTTTTCACCTCTTTTAGCGAACAGGCCAGAAACAGGTTTATGGCTGACGGTTGGGCTATCAGTTATTTTGAGGAAGGAAGCCATCTCACCGGTGAGGGTAAGGTTTGGTTCGACAGTGATCAACCTGATGAATATTATTGGAGTAACCGCTTTTCTTCGATAAACCCTGTTTGGGAAGATTCTTTGAACTATTATACAACTATTCACCACCTACGAGACAATCTCGACACAAAGATCCTCTTGTCTCACGTACGACAAGCAACCTTTGGTGGCGGAAACGTTCCTAACCCACATCCATTCGTGATGAATATAAATGACCGATCGTATACTTTTGCCCACAACGGCTCAGCTCCCGGTCAACAAGCCGTCAATGACATGAGAGATGTTGTGGAAAATTATATCGAGCTAAATAATTGGGATACGGCACCGTGGGATCACCTTCTGAACAGTCCCGTAGATTCAGCAGTCTACTTTGCATTTGTTATGGCTCATATCAAATTTCAGAACTGGGATGTCATCCGAGGAATCCGAGATGCTCTGCAGAATGAACTGATTAATAACACGTTTTGGACCGGGAAAAACTTTATCTTTTCTGATGGTTATGACACCTATGCTTATAGATCAGTTGGCAGACCGGAGCAAGCTGCCCGCTATCGGTTAGAATACCGTATCCTGCACGATAACAGTGATAGGGAAACAGCTGTAGTTATGACCAGATTACCGGCACACAATGATAATGTTGAGATAGATGTCGATGAGCTTGTATATATTCCCTATAATGGTAGTCCGGTGCATTTTAAGGATATCTGTGGAGATTATATTCATTGGCAGCTCGATCCCCAACCTCGCTTGATCTCTACTCGCAATTATTGGACATGGAACAGCTTTCCAATCCTCGATCCGAACTTGGGAATCTTCGAAGCAACTTCAATCGAAACTTTAACCCAAACATATCGCCCTACCGGCTCTAGTAACGGTTTAGATAATGCCCTCAAGGTGATCAATGAAACCGGTGAATCCATAAATCGCAATCCTATTACTCTTGACTGGGTATACGGAGATCAACCTCTAACCCATTTTGATCATACTTCTGGCTATAAAATGTTGCAACACGGATACGATGAGGACTCGGCAGCTCTTATAGCCGGAGAATTAGCACCATCAGATTTATCTGTAACTCTACATCCTGACAGAGAAAACTGGGTAGGATATTGGCTGCTTAACTCCCAGACAGTGGGACAAGCCCTAACAGGATACCATAACCAAATCAAATCAGTCTCAGCTGTAGATTGGACATATAACACAATCAGGAAATCATCGTGCCCCAACTTCTCAATGCAGTTCGGACAGATGTATAAAATAAAGCTGTTCGACTGGGTTCACGAACCGGTAGAATTCTCTTGGCATAATAGCCGTTACCCTCACAGAGGAAGATATCTGAGAATTAGCTCTTATTTTACTTTTGAGCCACAACCGGAATATCAGGTGATTGACATCGAAATGATTGCAGAATCCGATGCTATCAAGGAGATTGGAGTCTTTGCTAATAATACCTGTATAGGCGCTGAACCTGTGACAGATTTCCCGCTTCAATTGCTGGTATATCCTGATACTCATCAAGGTGAAGAGTTATATTTTAAGTTTTATCATTCTGATGGGAGATTAACTTTTTCAAACCACCAAACAGCAGTCTGGAACAACCACACCGACAGCTTTGATAAGAGACAGCTGACTGCCGGCGCAAAGGATTATAAAATCATTAAACTGCTTGCACCTGCCGAACAAGAGACCGATCTGTCAAGCAACTTGGTTAGAGCATCAGTCTCACCTAATCCTTTCAATCCCGGCACTTCTATTTTCTTAGAATTGGAGCATGAATCTGAGCTATCGATCGAGATTTTCAACTCTAAAGGACAAAAAATCAGAGAACTGTTTTCCGGAACTCAGAATTCTGGTCAGTCGGCATATTATTGGGATGGCCATAACGATTCGAATATCCAACAACCAAACGGAGTCTATTTTTACCGTATAAACAGAGGAGGAGACACAGTAAACGGCAAAATGTTAATGCTGAAATAGATGGTTTGCTCTAAATAATGATACGGCTGAGACAGCCGGCTTCAGATTGGCTGAACAAAGAAAACAGAGCATCCTCGCTCTGCTATTGAGTCCCTCTCCTTAACATTTGCTAAGTGATCAGGTTTCTAAACATCCGGTTTGCTACCAACATTTTGGGGAAATATTTCTCACCAGCTTGTTTGAGCGACACTCTTCTGAGCAATACCTGCTTAAAGATTGCATAGAGCATCGTCATTAAACAATTGACAGGTTAGTCGTTTATAATAGACGGTTCAAAAATTAAATACTATAGGAGAATGGTATGCACTGTAATAATCAAAAAGCTAATCTGGAAAGATGCAACTGCACCTATCAGTGCCCCCGAAAGGGCATCTGCTGCGAGTGCTTAGCATATCATAGAAGTATGAATCAACTGCCGGCGTGTTTCTTCGATAAGGATGCCGAAAACACTTACGACCGCTCGGTAGAGCACTTTATCCGTAACAGCAGCTAAAGCAGATTCCTAATATCTTTACACCTTATCAGGCATAGCGTGTATAGAGCACAACCTTTAACTACTTAATATCGACAGGAGAATAATGGATAACGTATTCGCTAGCATAGAAGAAGCAATTGAAGAGATCAAGAAAGGCAACCTGATCATAGTTGTAGATGACGAGCATCGTGAAAATGAAGGCGATCTAGTTGGAGCCGCTGAACTAATTGACGCTAACAAGGTCAACTTTATGATAACTCATGGTAAAGGTCTACTATGCGTACCCATGATGCAAGGTCATTTGGAAAAATTGGACATCCCATTGATGACAGAACGAATAGGAGACGTACACAAAACAAAATTCACTATCTCTGTCGATGCCAAAGAAGGAACTACCACCGGCATTTCCGCATCAGAAAGAGCTAACACTATCTTGCAATTAGCCAGCCAGGACAAAACAGCAGCTGACTTTATTAAACCCGGCCATATCTTCCCGTTGATGGCAGAAAAAGGTGGTGTTCTCAAGAGAGCCGGGCATACCGAAGCCGCCATTGACTTAGCAGTTTTATCCGGACTGAGACCTGCCGGTGCTATCTGTGAGATAATCCTGCCTAACGGAGAAATGGCCAGACTTAAGGAATTGATACCTTATGCTGAAGAACATGGACTTAAGATTATCACTATTGAAGAGTTGATCCGTTACAGAAGAAAAAACGAGACTTTAGTAGAGAAAGCCTCTGAAGCATGCTTTCCTAATAAGTTTGGTGATTTTCTTATTGCTACCTATAAAAGTAAACTCTCTGAAGAATACCACGTAGCGCTTCTGCACGGAGATATCAGCAGTGGGGAAAATATCCTAGTCCGAGTTCACTCCGAGTGCTTGACCGGTGATGCCTTATTCTCTTCCCGGTGTGATTGCGGCAGCCAATTAAAAAAATCTTTCGAGATGATAGCAAAAGAAGGCGCCGGAGTCATTCTTTACATGAAACAAGAAGGCCGTGGAATTGGTCTAATAGAAAAAATTAAAGCATATAACTTGCAAGATCAAGGCAAAGACACTGTTGAAGCGAACTTATCTCTGGGACATAAAGCAGATATGCGAGATTACGGTATCGGTGCTCAAATACTAAAAGAATTAGGCATAAAATCTGTCAGGTTGCTGACGAATAATCCTAAAAAATTGGTAGGATTGCAGGGATATAATTTAGAAATAATAGAACGTGTGCCTGTTGAGACAGGTAAAAATGAATTCAATGAGTCTTACCTTAAGACAAAAAAAACCAAGATGGGCCATCTGCTTGACCAAGTGTGATTTAGCTTTATCTCACATAGTAAGCGTCGATGACATCCTCAACCAAGAACCAATATGATGACACCCGAGATGTTGATTAAAAATACAGTGTTCAGACCTTTCAGGTCTGGGATGAATCAGAGCAGGGATGCTCTGAGCACTATACGTAATCAGTGGAAGACCTTTTTAAACATAGTAAACGTCCATGACTGCGAGAATGAAGAATGAAAAATGAAAAATGAAGACACCCGAGGGGATGATTAAAAATTGCCGGCTAAAGCCGGCGTACCAGCCGACTGAAAGTCAGCGTTCCGGAATCACTGGTAACTGGTAAATCGATTTTAAACATAGTAAACGCTCATGACTTTGAAAAGTAATGTATAATTTACAATGTGCGATGTATAATTGCAAAATGATGACACCCGAGGAAATGATTAAAAATTGCCGGCTAAAGCCGACGTACCAGCCGACTGAAAGTCAGCGTTCCGGAATCACTGGTAACTGGTAAATCGATTTTAAACATAGTAAACGTCCATGACATCGTCAACGAAGAATGAAGAATGAATAATGAAGACACCTAAGCCTATGATTATAACTTCTTTATTTCTTGGTGCCTTCGGTGTTCTCGGTGGTAGATAATTGAATTTTAAACATAGTAAAGCTTGTGGTGCACTTCAAATTGCCAGGGCAACAAGTCATTTTATAAATGTTGGATTAACGAAATCATTGGTAAAGGGTGATAGATAATGGTACGTTGACTACTAAACTGAATGTATCAAGTTCTTCCAGAGCTTGACCAAGGTCACAAGGGCATTTTAACCCGTTAAGTCGTCTTTTTTACTTAACTGGGTCCTGCCCTTGGCCGGGAATAAAAAATGCAAGCAACCACTGAGAACACCGAGAACACTGAGAAAAAAAGACGCCGGAGAGAAGAATCAGAGCAAGTTTACCCCTTGAAGTCTCTTTCATATAAGTAGTAGCCGTTCAATCCCGACTACTACTTATATGAAAGAGATAATTAGTATCTTATCAATAATATTGACTGCGTCGAACTCGTTTAAAAAGATTAGTTGTCGTACTTCGTCCGGCGAGCTCGTAAAAAAACTAGTGGCCGTACTTCGTCCGGCGAGCTCGTAAAAAAACTAGTGGCCGTACTCCGTCCGGCGAGCTCGTAAAAAAACTAGTGGCCGTACTCCGTCCGGCGAGCTCGTAAACTCGGTTCATATTTTTTTTGGCAGAATGTTGCCGACTAAAGTCAGCGATCCGGTTCACTTTACTCAATTTTAAACCACGATATGTACGAACCGGACACCCTGATGGAATAAAAAAGAAGATTCCCCAGGGCAGGCAACGCCTGCCCTCATCTAAACAGCGAAGTACTAAACTCTCTAAACCTTATAAACCTTTCTTTTTCATTTGTGCTCTGATTTGTGTGCATTTGTGGTAGAGAAAAAATTAGTTCCGGCTTGTCCGGTTTAAGATTTATTAAGATTTTCTTCCCGATACATAGAGCCATT
>PWNZ01000229.1 GCA_003564135.1 Candidatus Cloacimonadota bacterium | reverse complement strand
TTTTGTGTAACAAGCTCATCTTGAGCTTGATTTCTGTGTAACCAGAGCATCCCTGCTCTGGCAGCATTTTTAATCATCCCCTCGGGTGTCTTCATTATTCATTATTCATTCTTCATTGACGCAGTCATGGACGTTTATTATGATCAAAATATTGCTTTAATTAACTTATCCGGTTCAACTCTATGCGTCGAACCTTTACCCTCAAAAAATCCATATTGTTTTATCATATAGATATTGAGAGGAGTCCACTCGACCGTAACTCCATTCTTGAGGTTGGTTAGGCGAACAAAGCCTTTGGGAACGAAGACATTGTCCATAAAAGGAGAGATCAACTTACCTCGCTCGGTCTGGTATTGGATCTCATAGTGGTCATCAACAATACCGGCTTCATCAGCAAACTCGAAAGCTTGGTCAGTGAAGTACTGTATCCTTTCAGCTATATCTCCATGGGACTTTCCGAGACTTTTCAATCTGTCTAAATCTTCACTTATTATCTCATGATAGTGCCGCTTATCTTGACCTAAAAAACCTTCTAATGTCACTACTCCGGGCTTGAGTCTTTCCTGGATCATTTCTTCTTTTGGAGTCTGCTTCATAGTAACCTCTCAGCGTATTAAGAGTTCGTCCTGATAAAAATACCTAATAGGACTAACATGATTTTCTCTACCAGCCATTTGAAACATTGATAGAGGTTTTGTCAATCAAAATCAGCCGAAACTGTCATAATAGACATTTTTGATTCCCAGTTTGTGCATCTCTTTTTCAGTGACCGCCAATAAACCCGGGCTGCCGCATAAATATCCTTCTGTGTTATCGGGGTCTTTAACGTAGTCCTTAAGAATAGGTGGAATATACCCTTTCTTACCTTTCCAGTCGCTGTCTTCATCAGCCTGTGACAGCACCGGAATAAAAGTAAAATCTGCGAGAGTATCTTCGAAATGTCGCATCTCATCTACTAGAAAGAGATCTTTTTCTGTTCGGGCACCGAAAAGATAGACTATTCTTCTTTTGGACTGTTGTTTTTCCAGGTCGGCCAGAATCGATTTAAAAGGTGCCATGCCCGATCCACCGGCAACAAATATCATGTCTGCTTTCGAATCTCTGATAAAAAATTCTCCGTAGGGACCGGTAAAGCTGATATCGTCACCTTGATGTAGCTGTTTGTGAACATAATTGGTCATAATTCCATCAGGAACGAGCCTGATTATCAATTCGATTTTATCTTCTTCAAAAGGAGGGCTGGACATCGAGTAGGCTCGACTCACGACCTGCTTAACTTTCCCGTATTTTTTGGACTCGAGCTGCACATATTGACCTGCTTTAAACTCGATATTTTTGGGTTCGTCGAGTTTGATATACACGCCTTTTATATCATAGGTGTAATCGATTATCCGTTCAACTTTACCCCGGAACTTCTTAATAGAGAAGAGAGCTTCAGGTATGTGGATAAAAATATCTTGCTTAACTTTTATCTGACAAGACAATCGGACACCGTTCTTTAGTTCATCCTTGTCTAAATAAGGTTTTTCCGTGGGCAAGACCGGGCCTATCTCTTTCAAGAGTTTAACCTTACATAGCCCGCAAGTTCCTTTACCACCGCATGCTGATGGGATAAACACCATTTTCTCAGCTAATGAGCTTAACAGCGAACTGCCGCCTTTAACGGTAAATTTCTTTTTCCCTTGGTTGATGTCTATATTACAGTCGCCATAATTAGCCAAAAAATAGTCGGCGATGACCAAGAGCATGGCCAGAAAACCGCCTATACCGGCCAGAATTACTACATTATTTATTATCAGAATGATCACTATATTGCTCCAAGGCACCAATTATTACTGAATAATAACTACACCGGAAAAACCGATAAAAGCCAACGCCATAATGCCTGTAGCAAGCAGACTTATAGCTGCTCCTGCCATTCCTTTGGGTAAGTATTTATCTTTTACTCTATTCCTGATGCCGGCCAGCATCATAATCGCAAACAACCATCCGATACCACTGCCGGCACCGTAAGCGACCGACTGAATAAAAGAATACTGGCGAATAACTAAGAATAATGAAACTCCTAATATAGCACAGTTAACGGTAATTAGCGGCAGGAAAATACCTAATGAGTAATAAAGCAGCGGCGAAAAACGCTCGATAACCATCTCTGCTAGCTGAACAAAAGCGGCTATAACTATAATGAACACTATATATTGAAGGTAAACCAAATCCAACGGTACCAATATATAATGATATATGATATAATTAAGAGCAGATGTGACCGTCAGAACAAAGAATACAGCCATCCCGAGTCCAAATGAGGACTCAAGTTCCCTCGAAACCGACAAGTATGAACACATTCCTAAAAAATTGGTTAGGAGAATGTTGCTAGTGAATATGGCTGCAAAGAATATAACGTATGAATTTATTTCCATCTTTACCTCAAGCTTTATCATCTAAGCGATATCTATAGTTCAGTCCCCATATCAAAAGGGCTAAAACGAAAAATGCACTGGGTGCCATTACCATAATTGACCAGGAAACCCACCAATCACCAAAGACGCTGATCCCGAAGATACTTCCAAAGCCGAACAATTCCCTGACAAAAGAGATGATCAACAGAACTAATGTGTACCCTACACCGGCAGCTAACCCGTCGACAACAGAGTCTATAGGGCTGTTCTTCTGAGCGAAAGCTTCTGCCCTACCCATAATAATACAATTTGTTATAATCAGACCCACGTACGGCCCCAAGGCTCTACTCATTTCGGGATAGAATGCCTTCAGGAAAATATCTACCATAATAACATAAGAGGCAATAATTAACGTCTGTACCATCATTCTTACCCGCTTCGGCGTATAACTTCTAATCAGCGAAATCGTCAGATTGGAGAGGCACAAAGTCCATATTACGCCTAACCCCATAACCAAGCTGTTGATCATCAAGTTTGTTACCGCCAAAGCCGAACAGATCCCTAATACTTGCCGGCAAATTGAGTTATCTCGAAACACACCTTCAAAAAATATCTGCTTCTTATTCATCGTCAAACACCTCTAATATGTCTCGTATGTTGCGGTGTAACATATCAACTACGGCCTTGCTGGAAGAAGTTGCGCCGGTGATCTGGTTTATCTGCGTCTCATCAGCATCTTCATTTTCACCGATAAGCCTGAATGATACAGCTTTACCGTCATCTGTCAGCTTTTTGCCGGAAAATTGATCGAGGAATTTCTCTTCGGTGATCCGACCACCTAATCCCGGTGTTTCATTCTGATCAATTATGTGTAGTCCTATTAACTCCTCCAAATCTCCATCGATGGCCAACAGAGCAGTTATAATCCCCCAAAGACCATTACCGGATACCGGGAAACAGTACCCTAACAGTTTTTGATTGTCGTGCCCTTGATAATAAAATATCCCATTGTGCTCTTTTTCTTCAATATGTGACTGATATACGGAATGGATATTTTCTTCATCATATTCGACCTGAAATAGCCCGAGGATAGCAGTCTTTAACCTCAATTCTTCTTGTGTTGCCACTCTTTCTTTCGTTGTATGGTAGAATGCTGACAGTATTAGCCCAAAGAATAGAGCGACCAATACCATGAAGAAAACAGGATAAATTCTGGTCTCGCTAAAATATTTTTTTTCCTTCGCCATAATTATTTAACCGCTTTTTTTGTGTTTAGAATATATTCAATCAGAGGCATTAAAGAGTTACTGATCAACAAAGCAAACATGAAACCTTCAGGCCATAAAGAATATTGCCTGATAAAAACCGTCAAAAAACCTGTTAATAAACCGTTAACCCAGATGGCATAATTATTTTTAGGACTGCTGATGGGATCGGTAACCATAAAGACGCTGCCAAATAAAACTCCTCCGGTAAACAATGAATATAAGGGATTAAAACCGCTGCCGAAGATAAATGCGAAGAACAGAAAACTTGCCACTGTTGAAACCATTAACTGCCATTTAGCGGTTTTGGTTACAATCAAATAAAGAGCAGCTATCAAGATTAACAAGGCAGATGTTTCGCCGGTACTACCGGGCATGAACCCAAGAAATACATCCATTATTCCGAGTGACAGATCATCGGCTATCACAGTAGCCTGTGTAGCTGCATCGACATTCACATAAGCCGCAAACCCGCCCGGTAAAGACCTAAAAGGATTGAGCCACTGGACAGTCATCTCATTAGCAAAGGTAATATAGAGAAAAGTTCTGCCTAATATGGCCGGGTTGAAAACATTCATCCCGAAACCACCAAAAAGAGACTTGCCAAAAACAATAGCTACAACAGCTCCCACCGCTGCCATCCATAATGGAAGTGTTGGTGGTAATATCAAACCTAACAAAGTACCGGTCACAAACACTGCGGAACTAACCTTTTTCGGGGATTTCCTTATGAAAGCATATTCGCTCAGAAAAGCAAAAAGATTGGTAGTTAAAAGTAATAAGATAACTCGCCATCCAAAAAGAAACACCGAAAAAAGGATAATCGGCAACAGAGCATACAATACTCTGAACATCACCGGCTGCCTCAAAATCAGACTATCACGTTCCAGTTTTTACCTCTCATATAGTTATTTCCCGTGCAAATGGGATGTCATTCTGCTCGTGCAGTTAAAATAAAAAATCACTAAACATTGTCAAATGTTTTGACGAACAGCACTAAATAAAACACGGCCTCGCCTGCTAAAAAATAGCTTAGCTTTTAGCCGGTAATTATTACGCATCCCACCGGGTACCAATGTCTCATCGTTACGAACATTCCCTATTAATAAAATAGGCACCGGTGGCAGTGGAACGCCGAGTTTTTCCTTTCCTTTAACCATAAGTTTACAACCCACGAAGTATAGACAATCTATGCATGGATATTTAGCAATGTATTTTCTAACAGTGAGTATCACTTTTGTAGCAAAACTATAAACCAGAGCAAGTTTACCCCGTGAATCGAAGCGTAGCGAGCTAGGCGAGGAACGCAGCCAATTCAGCTTGCAAGGTAAGGGGTTTTGTGCTTTGGTTACGAGACTGAAATCTCGTTTACAACAAGCTAAATTCTATGCTACACCTCTTCACATTGCAGGGTCCTAATGATCACTGAATGATGCGGTAGACCGTTTTTATAAGCTCGGCTAAGAACCCTGCCTAACCAGCGAACCATCCTATTCGCCATTAATAACCAATTTTTAGACAGACAAGATCACTGTTAACTCTAAAATTTCCATGGTCAAGGTTACGATGTTTTCTTGAGAAAAATATAAGCAGGGCGTTTCTCCCTGCTTATATTCCTCTTATTTTGTGACGTATATCGTATATTTATTCGCCCGCATTCCTGGCGACCCTAAGTCCTATGTAAGATGTTTCAAAAGGAAATGGCGCTCCGGAAGATCTAAAATTAACCGCACAATTTGCGACCATATCAACAGTACCATAACTGCCACCTCGGAGAACACGGCTTCTTCCGGGAGGATTACCTGTCGGGTCCACTTGCCCTGACGGATAGGGATTTCCTTCCCAGTCCCAAACCCACTCTCTTACGTTACCGCTCATGTCGTATAAACCTTGTCCGTTAGGTCTTTTTTGGCCTACCGGATGAGTTCTCCGTCCATCACCTGTGTCAGAATTATCTCTATGCCAGGCAACTTCATCTACATCATCTGAGCCTGCATAGGTAAAGTTTTCTCTACCTTCTGCTCTAGCGGTATATTCCCATTCAACATCAGTCAGCAGCCTATATCCGTTAGCGTCATAATCAAACTCAACTGAGTCCCAAGCCTGATCAGGCCCTTCAGGAATATCACCCCAGTTTTCGGGATTAGTAAAGCCGTCAATCCTATATACCGGTTGTAGTTGGTTTCTGACACTTAATAGGTTACAGAATTTTATGGCAGCATACCAGGACACATTTTCAACAGGATGGTAATCTCCATAAAAATCGCTATAAATAGAGGGGTTTTCATCCATAATATAGACCCATTCTTCCTGAGTGACAGGATATTTCCCAACATAAAACTGACGAGATAATGTTACATTTGCCGGTTGATTATTATCATCACCCTGAGTAGTAAATTCTCCGGAACGCATCAAGACCATCTGGAACATTTCAGGTGGCATATCTTCGGTAGTAGCGGTAACGTAATAAAACTTTTTGATATCAATAATGTCGGTATACTGAGTTTCATCAGTTACTGCAATAGGGTCGCCCCAGTCATCTGTGTGAGGGTCATCAGACCTATATACTCTGTATGATGATGCACCTTGAATAGGTAACCAGGAGATCCTTAGCTGTCGCTGCCCATTAATTTCAATAATTTCGACTTCTACGTCCGGCGTTTGAGGTTGTTGGCCATTCAACATATTAACCAATAACGTTAAAGCCACCAGAGTTAGGCCGAAATGTCTTCTAGTTATCATTTTGATATATTTCTCCTTTATGGTGCTTCCTCAGGAGAGGCAGTTATAAAGAAATACCTGCTTCTTCCATCTACTTCCTGAGAAAACTCTGTTTGACCGGTTGTTCCGACCGGATCGCCCCAATCATCGTCTTCCGGACTGGGCGATTCTGCACTAAATATCTTATAAGAATTAGCTTCATCTACCTCCTCCCATCTGATGTATATCATGTCAACCTCATCTTCTTCTCTGATAACAATAGAAACAATCTCTGGTGTATCCAACAGGTCGGGTTCATCGGGTTCTTGATAGAATAAATAAGGATAGCCATCATTTACTCCGGGGTTAACTTCATTCTCGAAAGTTGAGTCCTGTACCCAGGTTTCCTGAAAGTCCCATCTGACAAATGCTTCATTAA
>PWNZ01000151.1 GCA_003564135.1 Candidatus Cloacimonadota bacterium | reverse complement strand
TCATATCATATAAACCTAACTCATTAGGAAGCTTTGTACCTACAGGATGGCTTTGACGACCGTCACCTGTATATGAATTACCCCAATACCAAGCATAATCACCAAGATCAGCTTCTACATCTGTGCCTGCCCAACGGTCATTAAAAGTACCCGCTTGCTGGGCAGGAACTCCACCTCGCGCTGCAAACTCACGCTCCATATCGGTAGGCAACCTGTAACCGTCGGCATCCCAGTTGCAGGAAACATTGGTGTGATTGTGTCTGTCTTCATTCCAACCGGCAGGCCAATTAGCAGGGTTAGTGCCGTAATCTGTACCATCATCGTAACTATAGGCAGGGGTTAAACCCTCTCTGATACTCAAACGATTACAATACTCAACAGCATCAAACCAAGATATATAGTAGGCAGGATTATTAGGGCCTTGGCCATAGTCAGACCAATCAGGATCATAAATACCACCCATTACCGATGTCCAATCCGATTGGGTCACCTCATATTTTGCTATATAGAAAGAGGATAAAGTCACATTATAGCTTCCACCATCAGGACTAAAGGTTCCGCCCTCTACAAATACCATATCACTTTCACCAAATGTGATTCTATCTATTTCATCCAAACTTACTTCAATGCTAGTTCCATCTGTCTTATGTATTATCAGTTGAGTAGCTACGAGCGAAGCTATAAATAATCCTATAATTGTAAGTATTATCATTCTTTTCATTTTTCTATCCTCCTATTTCAGCATTATCATCTTGTTAAGTTTTTGGGAGTCTTCGACTGTAACTCGATAAAAATAGACTCCGCTGGATACTTTTTGGCTGCTGTTGTTTGTGCCGTCCCATTCTATATGATGAGTTCCCGGCTGTAACATTTGGTTAATTAGTGTCTTAATACGCTGACCTTTGGTGTTATAAATTTCCACCGTTCCCTTACCACCTTCGGCAACTTCAAATGAAATAGTTGTGCTTGGGTTGAAGGGATTAGGATAGTTTTTTAGAAACCTGATAGGAATCTGACTTACAAACTCTGCCATCTCTTCCACCGAAACATCATCACTAAACGTTATCTGTTCGATATCTGATGTAACATAACCGATACTGTCGGCAGATAGATGGACGTACATTGTTGTTACTGTCAATAGTGATGCTTCCTCACGAAAGGTGATAGAAAGAATCTCATCTAAAGAGTATGATCCTGTTCCCTCTTCGACCAAATGAATGTGCATCTTTTGAGCACTCAGTATAGTAAAAGTAAACATAACTACTAACAGCATAACGAATAACTTTTTCTTCTTCATCTTAAACCTCCTTACGGTTTTGTTCTTGTTATTCTATACTTAGCTTACTATCAGCGATCTGCGTGTATTTTCAATTCACGTGCCACGCATAATCTATATGGTTAATATGGCAATTTTTTATGTTTCTTAGAGCAACCTTTGCTTTTTTTGTTAATATACCTAACCCGGACAAGCCGGAGCCGAAACCCTAACCACGAATGAACACGAATATTGTAGTAGATAATATGATGAATACCGTAACTGTAACGGACCGCCGGCTTTAGCCGACGTGGCCGCCGCACAAATGCAGCGTTCTGTCACACTTATAGAAAACAATGCCGCAGTGTAGTCAATGTAACTGCATTATCTGGGATTAATCAGGTAAGTTGTTAAACTTGTCCCAAATCGGTCACGCAAGCCAAATTTCATACCCAACAAAAAAGGCCTCCAAGCTTGTGGAGGCCTTGGTTTATAATGGCTCCTGAAGAGGGATTTGAACCCCCGACCTAGTGGTTAACAGCCACCCGCTCTACCGCTGAGCTATTCAGGAATAATCATATTTAATCATCACTCTGCCAGATAAAAGCGACCGGTTTTTTCGTCAAGCCTTATTTTTTCTCGATGATGCAGAGGATATCGTTTTTGCCTGTGCTGTCGCCGGCATTTTTGAGTATCTTGGTAATTATGCCGTCGCAGGGGGCATCGAGGTTATTATACATTTTCATTGCTTCCAGAACGACGACGGTCTCTCCGGCGCTGACCTCATCGCCGACATTCTTTTTAAACTCAACAACCATACCGGGAATAGGAGCGGTGATGACTTCTTCTCCCTCTCCGGCAGCGACTGGTTCAACCTTGGCCGGTTTCTTTTCAGCCGGTTTTTTCTGCTGTGATGTTTGTGCTTTGGGCACAGGGTTAGATGCAGCTATTTGAGGAGTAACGACCTGAGAGGTTCCGTCTGTAGCTATTTCTACCTTGAAGTATTCGTCATCGACATAGACGTCAAAGCTGCGAGTATTTTCCGGTTTTGGCGGTATTTCCTTTTTCGGTTTTTCAACCAGTTCTCCGGCTAGTGCTTTATTGACAAGTTCTTGTTCTTTTTTACATTGTTCGAGGGTTTTAGGTTTAAACTCAGCGGGGACTTCTTCTATTTTATATTTCCATTTCAAGAACCTTTTTCCGGTGACAGGATACAGAGCGCATATCAGAATGTCATCTGTATCCTTAGCCAAGTCTTTAACCTCTTCTTTGATTTTTGGCAGTTCCGGTTCTAAGATATCACCCGGTCTGCAGGTTATCGGTTTTTCACCTCTTGGGTATCCTTTCAATGCTTTGGCACGAACTTTCGGATTTATTGGTAATGGAGTTTTGCCGTATAGACCATAGCAAAGATCCTTGACCTGTTCGGTAATACGGCTGTATTCCCCTCTATACGAGTCAAATAATACATTATTAACCGATTGAATGCCGACAATTTGGCTGGTCGGCGTCACTAAAGGTACTTGCCCCAAATCTTTTCTCACTTCCGGCAAGATATCAAAGACGTCTTGGAGTTTATCCAAGGCGTCCATCTGTTTGAGTTGGCTTACGAGATTGGACAGCATGCCTCCCGGAGTTTGATGGAGGATGACATTGGTATCGATAATCGAGAGCTTAGTGTCATCCAAAAAGCAGCGGTATTTATGAGCGATCTTTTCTAATTGCCTGCCGATTTCTGCTAACAGCTCTATATCGAAACCGGTATCCCTATTTGTACCTAACAAGGATGCGACTAATGGTTCAACGGCGGGGTGGGATGTTCTATAGGCATAAGGAGCCATACATGTGTCAATAACATCAGCTCCGGCTTCAACAGCTTTAAGCAGCGCTAAATCTCCCATACCCGAGGTAAAGTGAGTGTGTAGGTGCACAGGGATATTATGTGTTTTTTTCAAGGCCCGGATCAGGTTATAGCCGTCAAACGGAGAAATAAGTCCGGCCATATCTTTGATACATATAGAATCGGCACCCATGTCAATTAACTGCTTAGCTTTGGCCAGATAATAGTCTATGTTGTAGGTTTCACCGCCCATCCGGTACTCAGTCAGCGAATAGCAAATTGTTCCTTGGAACTGTTTACCGTTATCGCGAATGACTTTAACGGCGGTTTCAAAATTACGGAAATCATTCAGGGCATCGAATACCCTAAAGATGTCGATACCGTTGTCACATGACCTTTGAACGAAAGCTTCAACGACATCATCAGCATAATTACGATAACCGACCAAGTTTTGGCCTCTTAACAACATAGAAAAAGGTGTTTTCTTGATATGTTTTTTTAATGTTCTGATTCTTTCCCAGGGGTCTTCGGCAAGGTATCTATGCATCGTGTCGAAGGTTGCCCCGCCCCATATTTCCATCGAGCAAAACCCGACCTCGTCCATCAGTTCAGCTACCGGTATCATATCCTCGGTTCTCCCTCTGGTTGCGAAGATAGATTGGTGCCCATCTCTGAAGGTCAGGTCCTGAATCTTAATGGGATTTTCTGCGGGAGGGCGATCTTTCTCATACCGCATCTTGGTCATAGACAATGCGTTGTGTTTATCGAAGTTCATTATTCCTCCATATTTATTATTTTTATTTTCATCTTCTTGATAAGCGTCTTTGCATTTGGCCTCTATTGATCATTATTGCCTGACGGCCATATAGAGACCAGCTTGGGGGTGGATTAGGCGGTATCGGAGCGGCTCTGACCGGCGTTGCCTGTTCTTCGCTAATAAGCTGTAAGACACCGGCTATTGCTGCTCTGATCTTTTTGTTTTCTCTTTCAGTCATTTTATCTCCTTAAGTTAGTCTCCTGCAGATTAAATAGGGATCACGAATTTACTCGAATTTCTTTTATGGTTAAAAGGCTGTAAAAACTGACTATTTAAAGATCGCTAATCTGCTCATCTATATTCTCTTTCATTATCAAACTAATCATGACGAATGACCGCGAATCGGGTTCACATAAAGGGATCACGAACCGACCAAAGTGAGCTGGCCGAGGAACGCAGGCAATTTACTCAAATTAAAGACGAATTTACTCGAAATGATATAAGGTGTCATAAAAGCAGTCTTTTTTTCTCAAGGGAAGGCTTGCCGAAATTTACTAAGAGTCCGACCCTGTTGTCTGTTGTTAAATTCAACTTCCAATGCTTGTTGATATACCTGTCCCAGAAAACCAAAGCCTAACACGCTATGGACCTCCATACAGGCGTCAATGATCTTGTAACATTCGTATTTGTACAGGACATCTTCTTTCATGACAATTTTATGCTATTTTTTCTTCGTGTAATTTGTGTGCCAATTAGTGAATATTCGTGATCTATAAAGGGACGTTTCCGTGTTTTTTGGGGGGCATCTGTTCTGTTTTGGAAAGCATTATTTCCAGGGTATCAATAAGTCTTGCTCTGGTCTCTGAAGGCCTGATAACTGCATCTACGTATCCTCTTTCGGCCGCTTTATAGGGGTTATTGAAAGCTTCTTCGTATTCGGCGATTTTTTCCTGTCTTTTTTCTTCCGGATTTTCAGCAGCTTTAATCTCTTTACGGTAACTCGAGATAATATTAGCAGCTCCCTGGGCACCCATAACGGCTATTTCGGCATTAGGCCAGGAGAATACCATGTCGGCACCTAAGTGTTGTGAACTCATAGCGATATATGATCCACCGTAATTTTTTCTTGTAACTACAGTTAGTTTAGGAACAGTAGCTTCCGAATAACTCCACAACAGTTTAGCACCGTGACGAATGATTCCGCCCCATTCCTGCTGGGTCCCGGGTAGGTATCCGGGCACATCGACGAAGGTCAGCAGCGGGATATTAAACGAATCGCAAAACCTGACGAATCGGGATGCTTTGTCGGATGCGTCTATGTCTAAACAACCGGCTAATACTAATGGCTGGCTGGCTACTATCCCGACTACTTTACCATTTAAGCGGGCAAATCCGGTAAGAACATTAGTTGCATAGAACTCATGCGGCTCGAAGAAATAACCGTCGTCAACTATTGAGCGGATAATACCTTTCATATCGTATCCTGACTTAGGGTTGTCAGGAACGATAGTTTCAAGTTCCGGGCAAAGACGGTGGGGATCATCGTTAGTCGGCTGCATAGGGGGATCATCCATATTGTTGTTGGGCAGGAAGCTGAGCAGTTTTTTCAATTCTTCAATTGTATGAGCATCATCTTCACAGGCGAAATGAGCGTTGCCGCTTTTGGTATTATGTGCCATAGCACCGCCCAAATCCTCGAAATTCGTGACTTCACCGGTGACCGACTTAATTACTTCAGGTCCGGTAATAAACATATAACTGGTATTTTTCACCATGAAAACGTAGTCTGTCATGGCGGGTGAATACACAGCACCTCCGGCACAAGGACCCATTATCAGAGAAATTTGAGGTATTACGCCGGAAGCCCGCGAGTTGCGAAAAAAGATGTTGCCATAACCGAACAAAGAATCGACACCTTCTTCCACTCTTGCGCCGCCGGAATCATTCATGCCGACAAAAGGGACGCCGGCTTTTAGTGCTAAATCCATTATCTTGGCGATCTTTAAAGCATGCTTCTCACCTAAAGAACCGCCTCTGGAAGTAAAATCCTGAGAAAAAGCAAACAGAGGTCTTCCGTTGACTAATCCATGGCCGGTGATAACTCCGTCAGCAGGGATATCAACTTTTTGCATTCCAAAATTGACACACCTATGCTTAACAAACATATCGATCTCTCGGAATGTTCCCTTGTCAAACAGCAGATCAAGTCTTTCACGAGCCGTAAGCTTTCCTTTTGCATGCTGTTTCTCAATCCTGTCAGCACCGCCCATCTCAAGGATCTTCTGTTCTTTTTCAGACAATTCCTTCAAGCGTTCTTGCATTGTCTTCATAATAACTCCTTTATTCTTTACTAATTAAATTACTTCTTTTAAGGCATAAAAAACCAAAGTGTCCTTATTTATGCCATCTTATTGGTCAAGGCTAATAGATTGGAGGTGGGTTTTTAATCAAGCTTTTTCTCGTTTCCCTTCAGAAAACAGGTTCAGACTTTTTGATACATCGCCTAAAAATCAGAATAGATATGTAGCTGAAATACCAAATTGTTTGCTGTATATCGCTGGAAATCGATAAAAATATTCAGCAATAAAGGGGACAATAGACGATTTTGAGTACCCTAACCCGGACAAGCCGGAACCATATTTTTATCCACAAATTAGAGCAAAAATTAACACGAATAAAAAAACAATGAAGGAGGTTTAGAAGGTTTAGTGCTTCGCGGTTTAGATTAGGGGCAGGCACGGCCTGCCCTGTGGAATCTTCTTTTTTTATTCCATCAGGGTGTCCTGTCCGTACATATCGCTGTTTATAATTGTGTAAAGTGAACCGGATCACTGACTTTAGCCGGCAACTTTCTGCCAAAAAAAACATGAACCGAGTTTACGAGCTCGCCGGACGAAGTACGGCAACTAGTCTTTTTACGAGCTCGCCGGACGAAGTACGGCAACTAGTCTTTTTACGAGCTCGCCGGACGAAGTACGGCAACTAG
>PWNZ01000150.1 GCA_003564135.1 Candidatus Cloacimonadota bacterium | reverse complement strand
TTCTCTTTGATGTTTACAACCCATTCTTCTTTCATCGGTCTTGCTCCGGGACCTGATTCTCCTCCCACTATAACCCAATCTATGTTAGTCAGGTTGAGTTCCGGAAGCTGACCAATGAGAGGTTCTAAAGATAGAAATCTGACAGCAGCGGGAACTTCCCTTAAATCATCAATACGATATTGGTTGTCTTCATCTTCTACACTAACCCCCATCCATACATTTTCAGGCCATTCAAGTTTCGGAGCTAATTTCTTTAATCTCTCAGACCTTTTCGTCAGAACCTGAAACTGGTGCCAAGAAGCTCTCTTCATTACGTCAAAAACCTTCAATATAAAAGAAACAGGCACTTTTTCGTGAAATAGGTCACTCATTGAATTGACGAAGATTACCTGCGACTTTTTTATCTGTAATGGATATTCAAGAACATGCTCGTGTATGGTTGCGTCAAAACCGTTTTTATAGTTAGGCTGTCCCATAGCCTGCAGCCTTTTTGCCATTCGTTCGGCATAGCAATTCTCACAGCCCGAACTTACTTTAGAACACCCGGTAACCGGGTTCCAAGTTGATTCCGTCCATTCAATTTTGCTCGAAGACATTGTTTCCGGCTCTTTTATTTTCTCTGTAATACTCATTAATAACATAAACTAATTTGAAAGTTAATCATTAATCAACTCACACCACCAACTCTTGAAGATAGTCATCTCTATGAGTCCACAGGACAGTTTTTATGCCATATTATCTCTGAGGATACATTATCTGATAAAGCTGAGCATATAATTGATATAGCGCATACAATTGACATTGCTCTGGAGTGCCATCATTATGTATGGTTTCACTAGCTTCATCAATTTTAAGCCTTAAATCATCAAGGCACATCACCAGAGTTTCTTTGTGATTCTTTCTTTTTTCTTCATAGTCTATTTCCATATTACTTCTCCTGTATTTAGTAGTTATTGTCGTTGTTTCATCCATAACAACGTCCTTATCACAACCAATTATTCACACTTTATCTTGTTACTATACATTTTATGTCTTAATGTTTCGTGAAATCATTAACTTGCTTAATTGAGCGTTTAAACAACCACTACATCGCCAATTCCTGAATCTCTTCTTCTCTGTGGCTCCAGAGCCAGGGTTTTATACCGTATTGTTCCAAGGCATTGAGATGTTCAGAGTTTACAGATTGACCTACATCGTTAATAATGCAAAAAGCTGTTGAGCCTGATGGTCGAACTTCCCGGGTATCATTCCAGGAAAAGATCATCAAAGAAGATTTCTGTTTGTCGAGTTGATCAAACACTTTGAGTATTCTTTCCGGTTTGGCTTGCGATGAAGGTACCACAAAATCAAAGGAATGAGCAAACCCACTCTTTCCATTAAAGCTTACTTCCGGAGTATAGCGAATCTCTTTCATCTTAAGATATTTTTCAACATCTTCTTTGAAAAGACTGAGTACCACAGGAGATGCTAAATAATACAGGTCGTTTATTGAAAGCAGGGCTTGGATAAGATTGTGTTTTCTTTGAGCAAAGTTATTCCGATTTGCTTCAATAACCATTTCATCACCATCTAATTTAACTCCGAAACCGTTTAATATGACATCCCTGATCTGTTTCCGCTTATCCGAGGTAAGCTCGCATCCATGCAATTTAAGGTCGGTCAATGTATAACCGTCATCAGTTAAAATGAACCCGCCATGATGCTTCTTGAGGTACAGTTGGATATGGTCGTTATGCCGATCTAGGAAAGGGGTGGTAATCTCGAACGCACCATTAATACTTTCGACTCTAATTTTTTGCCTAAACCAGTCGGCATAGCTGTTAACCAGTTCCTGATATTCTGTCATTAAAACACCCCCTTGTGAACGATTGGTGGCTTTATTACTTTACAGTAGTCAAAGAAATCATACAAAGTCCGATACAGATCATTCGTATCGGTAAAAGTATTCTTCGGTACAGGTATAGCCCATTTATCCATAAAACCTTCAACATACAAATGAATATGTGGGCTTTCGATCGTTTCTCCATTGAATCCTTCTAAAAAATCTACAGGTACGGTATCAGTGTCAGGATTTGTGTGCGGGCTGCCGTTGATGTCAAGCCTAATCAAAACGATTGTCTTCTGTGTTCGTTCCTGATAGGAGCATTTAGTTAATCTGATGTTAGACCTGGTTATATCCAATAGAAATGATTCTTTTTCGTCGCTTGAAAGTAAGGTGATTGTTAGAGCATGACCGACACTGGGGAAATAGTATTCCTTATTTGTCGCAGATTTTTTCTCCAGACTAATTAAAATATCAGCTTCGGATTGAGTAAGTATTTATTCTTCCTTTTGAATTATTATCGTCCAATTCAGCTTCATTCTTTTGTTAAATACCTCGTCTAATAGTCAAGCTTTTTAATTATACTTAATGAGTTCTATATTCTTGCATCCCAAAATCGGTATCTTAATCCATACTCTTCCTTGTAATTGTCTGTTGGCTTTTTGCCATTCGTTCCGCATAGCAGTTCTTACACCCCAAACTGGTTTTAGAACACCCGGTAACCGGATTCCAAGTTGATTCCGTCCATTCAATTTTTGACTGTGCCATTTTTCTTCCTAATCGAGGCTAATAAAACTTATTACGGTTTAGAATATCTATATTCGTCTGTAATTCTTTTCAAGAGACAAAGGAATTTTAATCCCTATTTTAGTTACAACCGGAGTGTAAAGATCAATACTCTTTTCAGGCGTGCTAATTGAAACTAAGAGAGCGTACCTCGTCATTTCATTATACTTTTCTAAATGAGGTCTGGTTTTCCACCAACCTATTGTCGGATAGATAGCTATTATGTCTGAATCTGCAAGTTCAGCGGCAGTACCTTTCCAGATATCCGAGTGGACTGAACCCTTATTCCTTGTTTGTCCAATAAGCCAATGTTTGGAAGTGCTCTGTCCTGTGTTTTCTATATGTTTGTCTTCATCACGAGCAGCTTTATTGATTCTTTTTATGAAATCATCTTTCGATTCAACCGGTGATTTAACATCAAAACGAAGACCATGCGAAGGATAACGGTAACGATCTTTCCAGCCTGTTTCTCCCGGACTGGGTTCAATAAAATAGGAAAGGGTAATCCTCATAGATACTTCAGTTTTCGGTGGCAATTGTCTTAAAGCTTCTTGAGGCCAAGGTAACTCAAAGCAGTGCATCTTATTAACAGAGTGTTTTGTTACTCTTTTACCATTCTTGTCTTGAGTAACTTCTTTAACAAACGGCTGGACTTCTTGTTCGATGACCATAGTCAAAGAGTTTGTTAAGTTATACAACGCCTTTTCAAGGTTGGGAACTCCATAGCCACAAACTCTCAATAAATTATGGCAATCATTTTTGTTGTTGTTAATTAAATATTCTTTTAATAAAGTATCAGTCCATTCAGCGGAATGTATCATTAGTGCTCTGACAGTCTCCGGCCATAACTCAGGATATTTAACCCGTATTTGGCTTGCAAACCAAGCAGCATGAGCAGTTGCAGCACTTGTCATATCAAATGGCGCAAAATACCTATCAGTATATCTATAATATGTTGATAAAAGTGATAGCTCGTCACAGTTTGCAACAAAACCGGAGCCATCAACAGCTTGATTTCCCCCCTCCATAACAATATCAGGTTTCAATGGCCATTCTTTATTTTTCCAACTTAAGGTAGTAGTTGTATTTGGAGATAAGCCTCCTGCCGGAGCAATAGCTTTGAATCCTTCAAAGTCTTTATCATCGATACAAGTAAGTTTAGTATATGCTCCCACGGTTACGGCATTCCAGGCTTGAGCCGGATCTTGAACAGGAGTCATTTGTTGGGCTGCAGGATAGCTCTTTACATCATCGGTTACGTTCTGAATATTTCCGGCACATTGAAAAAAATAATCGTTTATTGTCGTCATTTGCTCCTGAAATTATTTGATCAATAGCTCCTGACCATGAGGAAGGTTTTCCTTTTCCTGAATGGTCCTGCGCTGTAATTGCACAACATAATATTCTCTTTTTATTTGGAGCATTTATTTCAGCTAATGAAATCCCTTGAGAAGTAATATCACCCCATAATTCCGGTTCTTTTTGATCGTTTGGCTGGAAAATTTTCGCTGATTCCAAAGTATGTCCAATAATTACAGGGTTTTGCGAGGTCAGTTTTTCTAGTAAATCACCATAAGCTGCAATACCCGCCATTAAGGTCCCATGACCTGAACTATCATCTTTACCCCATTTTTCAAATACTGTATGGCAGGAACCATCAGGTATTATAGGAGAAAGTAACGGGAGACCATTATTAATACCGGTATCTAAAATGCAAACAGAAACTGTCGGATCAGGCAGGATATTTAACCTTCCCAACAAATCTTGCACCCATTCCGTTTGCTGCTCAGGAAGTATGTTTTGAAAGTAATAAGCATCTTTAGCTCTACGAAACTCAGCTACATAATCGAAGTTTTCAATGATGAACTGTATTTTATCGGAATTGACCTTGATAAGTTTACATAATTTTCAGGGAAGACGAGACTGTGAACTCTGGTGTTTATCTCGTTTCTTTTTAAGAACCTATCAAATAATCTTTCACTATCTGAATTCACCCTTCTAATCCATACCTCACACCATTCAGGGTCTTCTTGGGGTATCAGGGATACATCTTCATCAGTCCAAAAAGAAGCAACAACAGCTTTTCTTATATCGTTTATACAATTAATCAACTTTTGATTTTTGGGTTTACCTGACCTTTTAACTTCATTTTCTGTATAGTATTTATTTTTTTTTAGGAAGTACTGCTTTTTCTCAAAGGGAAGATAGACCGTGGCAAAGGTTGTGATATGGATTTCTTCCTGCCCGGTCTCAGGATTTATGCTTTTTTCTTCTCTTTCCCTGACATTTAATAAACGAATTCCCTGAGATTCTGCCTCCAAACTTTTCAACATTAAATCAAAATCCGGGGAACTGACAAATTCAAGATACACTCCATCTCTTATTGAATGGCTTACAGCATAATCTGATAAAGACTCATCCCAAGCATCATTGAATCTGGTTTTTAGAAAATCGCTATGCTTTTTTCTGTCTCTGACGGGAAAATCAGGTTTACTTCCACCCCCAGTAACACTCTTATAGTTAAGATATTCCGGAGGCTCGGTTAAAATTATATGATTATACTTTTTGTCGTCCACAACCCACTAACTCCTCAGTTTGGTGTAAGAATTTCTCCTCTCTACCAACGAATCTAATAAGACTGCGTCGGTTACCGTTTTACTGTCCGTTAAGATAGCTTTCTTTACTGCATCTTTGCATGCAGCTACGATTTCTGCCTGGCTCAGTATTTGACTCTCATCAACGATCATTTCCCACCGGTAACACGAACCGATAAAAATAGCCAAAGAGTTCTTTGTAAGTCTCTTGATCTCCTTTTTCGAAGGTTTTTCATAATATAAAACATCGTCAAAACGGCGGTATAAAGCATGATCTAACAGTTTAGGATTGTTTGTGGCGGCAATGATGATACTATCTGATGTGTCGTTCTCAATGAACTGAAGAAACGAGTTAAGTACTCTTCTTATTTCTCCCACATCATTATCTAATGATCTTTCACTTCCTATCGCATCAAACTCATCAAAGAGATACACACCATGTTCCTGTCGAACTAGATCAAATATCTGACGTAACTTAGCCCCGGTTTCTCCCATAAACTTAGTGACCAAACGATCTACCTGGATAGAATGTAAAGATAGCTTGAGTTCATGAGCTATGACCTTTGCCGTCATTGTTTTTCCTGTACCCGAAGGCCCAATTAATAACACCTTGCGGCGATGTTTCAGGCCGTGAGACTTTAAACGGTTTTGTTGTCTATATTCGGTAACAATCCTTTCTATTCTTTCTTTCAGAATATCCGGTGCAACAAACATTTCTTTAGCTTCCGACGGCTCTTCGGTTAGAACAAGTCCACGTAGATTTTCCGGAAAAGTTGTTACTTTCGGGCCTTTTTTTCTTCTTTCTGCCTCGATTATCTCTTTAATGTCATTAGCAAGGGCTGTGTGTCCCTGCATTGCTTCATGAGCGGCAATTTGAAGGGCTATTGAATAAAAACGTTCGGAACCCTCACTAAAATGAGTCCGAATTAAAGCTTTAATCTGTTCTGCATTTGCCATACTCTTTCCCCTTTCTGTTTTGTTTATCCTTTTTAATCGTCATTAAAATGTCAATAACAATAATGAGCTAACTTATTGTATCTGTGGTGGTAAGGTTGTTCAGCCGTTGTTTGAGGAGCTTATTCGGGATATTCTGTCAAAAAAAGCACGAATATTATTCATAAGGTAGTAAAGGTGAAAACCAGAACGGTAAGCTTGACACATGAGGTTGTGAAGAAATAATGGAGATTGGATTAGCAGACAGTAATTAAAAAAGGATGTAAATGCCCGTTATGATAGAATACAGGACATCATTGGATAATATTACGAAGGATGACTTGAACGGTTTCTTTGTCGGCTGGAAACAGCCTTTGAGTAATGAGCAGCTCTACAAAGCTCTGCAGAACAGCGAATATGTTGTTATTGCTTATGATACAGAGAAAAAGAAGGCTGTTGGATATATCAATGCTTTATCCGAAGAAGTTAATTTTGCTTTCATCCCTATGCTGGAGGTGCTGCCTGAATACCAGAAGCTGGGGATTGGCACCGAACTGGTCAGGAAAATGCTGCAGCAATTAGAGCATATTAACTGTATTGACCTGACTTGTGATCCTGAGTTAAAAGGATTCTACAAAAGATTTGGGATGATTGAATCGCGAGGTATGATCCTCAGGAAACACCTGACAAACGGCTAAGGATAAGCAGGAGCTTTGCTATGATTAAAAAGGTCTCCCACAGATTTCTCAGATTCCGCGGATTATGTTCTGATACGG
>PWNZ01000057.1 GCA_003564135.1 Candidatus Cloacimonadota bacterium | reverse complement strand
TTAATCATTTTCTCGGGTGTCTGTCTTCACTAAAATTATACATCGTACATTGTAAATCATACATTATTTTCACAGTCATGGACGTTTACTATGTTTAAAATATCTCCCGCAGATTTCTCAGATTCCCCAGATTAATGGAACGCTGACTTTCAGTCGGTTGGTCCGCCGGCTTTAGCCGGTAATTTAATCATCCCCTCGGGTGTCTTCATATTCGTTCTTGGTTCTTTGTTCTTCGTTGAGGATGTCATGGACGTTTACGATTGCTTAACTTCTTTTATCATTTGTTGGGCTGCCAACCCATCCTATGGCACTCTTCGTTTGTGCGTTTATAAGGTTGGCTTTATCCGGTCTTTTGCTGAGGCATAATTTAGGAGTTTTACAGCTAAGCAAAAGGGCATGACCTATCCGGTCATACCCTTTATTGTGTTAATTATAATATCCTCATCTTATACATAGAGAGTGAGGGAGGAGATGGTTATTCTACTTTAACATTAAGACTTTCTTGGTTTCCATATACTCAGATGTACGCATTCTGTAGAAGTATACGCCACTGCTTAGTCTTCTGCCTGAATTATTATCACCTTTCCAAACTGCTTTATGGTGCCCCGAATCGAAAGTGTCTTCAACAAGAATTCTTACTCTTTTACCTTTGATGTCAAAGATCTCTATGGTCACCTCGTCAGTATCCTTTAGTGAGAACTCGATGATAGTTTCCGGGTTGAAGGGGTTAGGAAAGGCTCTTACAAGCTTAGTTTCCATGGTCGGAAGCATATCCTCATCATCAACAGATGTTGGCCCGACATTTACACCTTTAGATCCTTCGGATTCGCCTACTTCATAAACAGCAGTCACATAATAACGGTAATCAGTTTCTTCCAAACCGGTATCATTGTAGAAGGTTTCTTCAACCGGTTCATCATTGATATTTTCGAATTCACCTTCTTCTTTGGAGCGATAGACATTATAGCCAACAATTTCGGTCCTCAATGAGTTGGTATTTATACTTCTTTGAGCGATGATTGAACGAGGATTTCTTGATTGCCTATCAGCTTCAAGTTGATGTCTATCACCTCTGCTACCTTTTTCTAGGCGACTCTGTCTGTTGTTTGCTGATGTTAGGCTGGCATCCTCATCCGGTGACCAAGGTTCTTCCCAGCTCAATTCTACAGACTCTAATGATCCTCCCGCCCTGAGATTTCGAGGCGGGTGCAGGACATAATATCTGCCGATAGCAGTTTCACTTGGAAGTAGATCATCGGCAAAAGCTTTTGCCTTTACGAGAGTGTGATAGTCTATCTTGAACGGATTTTCGTATAGATAGCTGTCAGTGGTTGGCTCTGATCCATCTAAGGTATAATAAATATCAGCTTCTTCGGTCTCGCTGGTCATAGCGAGGTTAAAGGGCTTATAGTAACTGCCTTCTTCCGGTGACATGATAGGCTTAGCAGTGAAGTTAAAGGTCATACCGGCAATATTTGAGGGAAGCGTTTCTCTTTCTTCGTAAACAGCAGTAACATAATAGTAATTAGTTACTGAATCATCATAGTCACGATCTTGGTACTCAATGTCTGTTATTGCTTCTTCATTAATTTTTTCGCCATTGCGGTAGACATTATATCCGAGCAGATTTTCTTGATCTTCAGGTGCGTCCCAGTTTAACTGGACATACTCACCGTGCACATAATTTACAGTAAGATTTTCTGGTCTATTAGACGTATCACCGGCACTGGTATTGATGAGCATTCTGGCATCCGGTCTTTTGTTACTGACATCGGTTGTTTCTACGTCGGTTTGGTCGGGAGAATCTTGTCTTGTGTAGCGGTATCCATTCTCCATTTCCGTGTACATTACCTGTCCTGAAGAACCCCAACTTTGAGTTGATGAGAATGCTGTATCAATTAAGATATTATCGATGCCATTCCATTCGAAAGGTGTGTCTAGCTCGATCATATCCCAGCGATCGGCACGTGGATTATAGCTTTCTGTAGAATATAGAGTTTCATAAGGCCCGCTTATATGTTGTCGCGCATCTACGGCATCGGTGTGTCTGGCTCTGATAACAAAATCGTTAAGTGGATATTCAGGAGCGCCCCCGATATAGAAACCGAATTCAGTTATCGGACCACCTGAAGCAACGCCTGTTTCTCTGAGTTCCTCAGCTGTATATATTTTTTGACCTCTCAAGCTTTGGAAGTATATATTTATAGGAGATGCTTCCGATATGCCGGTTAATTGATCTTGATCGCCTTGTGATAGTTCGATAGGGACAATACCACCGACACCTAACAGGAATCCACCTTCAAAATGATATTCACCCGTTGTTAAAGAATAATCAAATACAAGTCCGGTTCCCAATTCAGCTTCGTCACTAAGTGAAACTTGAATAGCTGGGTACATTGTCGATCCCGAGAGGATGGAATTGAAAAAGGTTTCCGAGACTTCATGAATTTCAACAAGCGGATCATCACAAACCACTGTTAGTTCTACTTCCGGTGAATTAGCTCCTCCAACATTCTTGACAGGCAAGTATATAACAAATTCTTCTCCGGGGTCAACGATACCGTCATTATTACCACCGGGCTGAGGGTCATAGATCAGCTGGACAAGGTTATCTAAATGGGGAGCTGCTATATCAATATGATAGCGGAAGTTCCACTCGATATTTCCTTCAGCCTCTATGTTGAGAGTGAAATATGCTCTATGCTTGTCAGGGACATTTTCCGCTATTTCTATGGTATATGCATTATTAACAGTGGATGTTTGTTCACTCAGGATATCACCGAACTCTTTGAAGTCTTGAGTTATCGTAATATAATCATCATTTGATAATAGAGTAGCTCGAACATTTCCGGCATCTTGACCGCCTATGTTCCTCAATCTTATGTTAAAGTCTCCGGTTGCACCGAATTTTGGTGTACTGGTTTGATCGGTACTGATATATTCGACATTATCAATAGCAACATAAGGACTGAAACCCAGGGAGCCGGTGCTTATATAGAGGGCGGTTTCATCATCAAGTTCTCTAGCAGCGGTAGGGTATTCATTGTTGAATGTATACTCCAGACCTCTCAACGAAGTATGGTCGGAGATTCCGATGGTACAGAAGTTGCCCCACTCACCGTACTGTGATTGACCACCATGTGGCTGACCACCACGATTGTTTACGTTATTGAACACCTTATACTGGATCTTAATTGGGCCGTCATTAGTCGTCGTGAAGTGGTATTCAGGGTCATACAGTATTATTTGGAAAGTATTTTCGGCATCAAATTGAACATTCGTAGAGTTTTCCCATTGAATTATGAACTTTCCGTTTGGCTCGTCATAGTATGTGTAAACAGCGCCGTTATTGCTTTCTCCGATATCGATATTGTCCCAGAATGCGGCAATGATTGGGTCGGGCCCTAGGGGGCCGGGAAGCCGCCAGTTTCGTTGGGTTGCCAATTCTGTCTCTTTGAACGTTACCCATCCGTTAGCAGAAATAGTTATCACGTCATACTCTTCACCGTAAAACCTGAAGTCAAAAGGTAAATCCATAGTTCGCGAATTTTGTACATCATCATAATCTGCTGTAATATTGGCATCTACGCCAGCACCACCATGACGAGGTGCAATTTCAATCCAATTATATTCCGGTGCCTCATTATGGGCTTCATCACAACAATCATAAATCCAATAACCATAAGAGCAAGGGCCTAAAGGATCATCAACGGTAACTGTTCCGATAGGCAGTCTAAATGTTATTCTTTGACTAAAGCCCTCCTCATTGAACACATGAAGCTCTAGGTCATAAGACATACCGGGGATGACGAAGGAAGAGGTGGACACGTCGATGTGCTGTTGCTGGCTTCCGGCTGTTTGTCCTACCGCAATATCACCATAGTGAGCTTCATCATTAAGGAAGTCCAATCCATAGCCGCCACCGCTAATAGTTGCCCGGAGGTCGTCTAAGTCTACATTGCCGCTGTTAGTTAGCCTAAAGTTAAGCCTTGCCTCTTCGAGCGGATCTAAGACACCGTCATCGTCGTCTTCAATAATCAGTTCAGCAATTTCTAACTTGCCGTTGTTGATGTTCAGGTAGAATCTGCTTAACCAACTATTTTGGTTGTCATCAGTAACGGTAAGGTCAAATTCAGCTTGATACCCTGCCGGCGTATCTGCAGAAAGCTCTATAATATAGTTGTCATTGCTATCGGCATTGCTGTTAGCTGCGATATTGCCGAAAGCAGACGAATTTTCTGTTATATTTACATACTCACTATCGATACTGATAGTGCCATTAACACCATTAACGGCTTGATTGTTGTGGTTTCTAACAGCCAAGACAAAGTTAACAACTTCACCTGCGACAATATCATCATTGGTGATTAGTTGATTATAGGTTACTCCGGCATTTCCGGTGATTTCGAACCTACCATTATAGGGGTGGTAATCAGGTTTACTAACGGTTAATGTGACGTTACCTTCAGTATTGTCTCCGAAGAAATGAGTGATAAAGCCATTATTGTCAGTGTAACCGGTGACAAATATATCCTCCTCGCCAATAACAGTTCCCTGTCTGATAGTAACCCATACATCCTCGAGAGGCTGATCATTTTCATCGGTAACTGCTATCCGGATACTGTTTGAACCCGGCGGTAATTCTTCAGGGTAATCTACATTCATTTCTTGCGGAATCCCTTTCCAGACATCCATAGACGGGTCGCCTTTATAATTTAACATCTCGAAATAATGTTTAGCTCTCCATTGATGGCTGTTCCAGAAAGCCCGGTAATGCTCAAGTTTAGCATAAACTTTTGCTTCGGTCATGGTCCTCATATTGTGTACAAACAGACCACGATATAATGCGCCGGTGAGGTTGTTGTTAAAGGCAGTATCGGTTATCCAGCTCATACCTAACGCAGATATAGCACCTCTAGGCTCGTTTGGAGTTCCCATCCTGAAAAGGTTTCCCACTCGCCAGCCACCGGTGAAGTTCATTGTCCTGCATGTTATAACATTTATGTTGGGCAGTTTATAGCCGTTGTTGACATCACCGGGTTGTGGACTTGACCAACCGGCCATTGTCTCCATACCTCTGAAACTGAAAAAGGTGGTACCGTTAGTTATCCCATCTTGCATTTGCTGTCTGAAAGGTTCATCGTAGATTTCGGTGAAATTGTAGTTTTCATTGTATCTTTCTAAAGTTTCTCTGAGGTATCGGGTTGTGAAAAATCCCGAGATACCGGTATTATTGAAACCTACACGTCTGTCACCGACGAGAACGATCTGCTCGTACCAATCAGTTTCTTGCATATAAGGCTGTTTTTCGTAGTTTTCCAATTTGTGCCAGAATGTCGCCAGTTGAGTGGCACTGCTGATTGAAATTCTACCAACTAAAATATCGGCTAGATAATCATCTCCTTCTAAGAGACTATAAGGATGGTCAGTGTCGCAGTTTCCGGCGATATAGGCATCGTTATGAGGGACTGTCCATATTGGAGCTCCAAAAGTGCCCCCTTTTTGTCCTATGAGCACTAAATATTCAGGGGGATTGTCCCATTCATCATAGGCATTTTGCACATAGTTTTTGATGGCATTATTGGTAGAATGATCTGCAGTAGAAATCACATCGACCTTAAAACCTTTATCTCTTTTCCAGTTGACATATCTGCCCAAAGCATGATTGTATTCATTGTTCGCTGTGTCGATATGGACCACTATCATTGAACGTTGCTGATAATCATTTCTTGTGCCCGGATTTCGGAACTGCTCATAATTCAATACACTTGATCTCTGCAGCCTTTCAAAAGTACGCGATTTTGGTCTGTCTGGTCTGCTTAGCTCATTTTCGCCAACCTCGCCTGTATTGTAGTTAACCCTTAATGTCATCCTTGATACGATTTCTAACTCTTGATTGGCGGGATTGTAAATAAACGGGTTAACATTGATAGAAACCATCCTCATATCACGCATGATAGCTGGTGAGCTTATCATTGTTCTTTTCTCAGGGTAGTTGACATCTTGTTGGTAAAATTCCTTATCGATGAGAAAACCTCGTTTTTCATCTATTTCCAAATCAAAGCCTTGTGATGGAAAAATCATGATGTCTTCATTGACTTGAAGCTCTTCAATCATCGGTTCTTCTACGTCAACTGTTCCGGTTGCCGGAACTGATAACAGAAAAGAAAAAGAAAGTAGCTCGGGAAGTCCCTCTTCCATTATCAATCCGTGTTCCGGGTGGTAAAAGCGGTGGTAAGTTATACCCTCATGTTCAACGGTATATACTTCAAAGTCGGGAAGTGTGAACTCTATATCAGTAAAATCATCGCCGTAAGATAGTACCCTAAAGCCGTCAGTGCCGGCAATAAGAGTGCCGGTGAATAAAGCGATGAACAAAAAAGCCACACTCACAAGCCGCAATGGCCGGAATATTGAACCATGCCTTGAAGCTTTCATATGTAAATTCATTGTTTGCCTCCAATATTAATAGATTACTCAAAGAATGAGTATAGACTACTAATCTCTGACGCTGTGAACTGTAGTCAAGAAAAAAATCATTATCGTGATAAACTAATAGCTCGTCTGAGGTTTATTAATGGTAGGTCAATGGCTCTAGATAAACTCTCTGCTAGGCACCCGGTTGCCAATATCAAAAAGAGATACTACTTAAAGATTTGAGCAAACCAATCTAAGGTAAGCTAAAACACGTCTTGCTCGTCAATAATTGATGCTAACAGCAGAATAACAATAAAGAATAGCAACTCATTGATAGATAAGTGATTAAGAAAATTTGATTCTATTTGTGAGTTACGGATGATAGGAAGATTATCTCGATTACCTGACAAGAAAAGTGGCATTCAAGCAAACCATACCCTTAATACAAAAGACTATCTTGTCGAAGGTACCACTCCCGGTGAGATTTCAATAGCAGTC
>PWNZ01000022.1 GCA_003564135.1 Candidatus Cloacimonadota bacterium | reverse complement strand
CGCTTAGCTGCTCTTCTCTGGCGGTATAAAAATCACTGCTGCTGATTAAATAGGGCGAAACCAGAAAATGCTCGAACATGAAAACAAACCCTGAAAAAGAGTAGTCACCCCCCATTGTCAGGTATGTGAATTCTTGCGCCGGATCACTTCTATAGAAGCTAACAGCCTTCTCAAACCATAACCCCGCTTCATAGTCCCAGCGGCCATCAACTGCGATTCTTACTTCATCTGTATAATCTAACGAAGGCCGTTCTACATAAGGACGATGGTGTCCGGTCAGTCCCAGATTACCTTTCAAAGCAGGAAACTCATAGCGGGCACCCATCTCTATCTTATTATCTGCAGAAGGGAAAATATCAGGCTCTATCCCCTTGCTTTTCCCTTCGCCGAGCATAGTCCAAATCCAAAGGCTGCTGTCCCGGAAGAAATGCCGGTACAGCAGGGCATTTACACCTGAAGTCTGTTCTAAAACATCATTGGGATCAATATAATCAAACCACTGCAAAGACCTCATCATCTGAGCAGGGCCGAAGTTGAGATGCTGCCTGCCAAGCCTCAGTTCGGAGTTGAAATTTGAATAACGAACCCATAAACGGTATATATCGGCGTCTAATTCCAATTCATCATCGACGTTTAACATCAATTGCAGATTGGCAGTGAGCAGGTTATCAGCAAAATCACGCTGCAATGAAAGCTCAGGTACAGCATACAGGTTAACACTAAAATCATCCTCAGTATAAATCAACTGAGAAGACAGCTCTAACTTATAATCGGCAGCAACAGCTGACATCAACACGGTCTGAAGCAGAAAAACCGTTATAAGAGCAATCCTTTTCATAAGCCCGCTAAACCTATTCCTTTAATATACACCTTCGCTTTAAAACCAAGGATTAAAAAAGTCACCGTAATAGCCGGAATACCGGCAGAAACTCCCGCTGCAGCAACTGTTCATTTTTTGCGTCTGGATAATAAGACTCGAATTATAACTCAGATTATTCATGTAGACTACCTCTCGATAATTATCAATTATCTCAGCAATTTATATTGTTCCCATTAGTTGTATGTAGCCATTTAATGTCAAACGATATTTATCGGCCATAAATCAGACTGGCAGATGGAGACCGTTCAAATTTAGGTCGCATAGAATTTTCCGGAACGCAGTGCCGGCCGGCACACCGGATTCAGAGACTGTCCATTCTTTTACCGACAAGATAAATTGAAATAATATGCCGCTTAAAGACGTCCATACTGCCGCATAAATACATCCTTCCGTCACACTTACAGCAATCTTTGACGGATTTAGTCATTATAACTGCATTATCCGGGTTTATTAGGTTGACAATATAGCTTGTTAATTATTTATGAAGACTCGTAATATCAATATCTGCGAGGACGTTTTTAGTATTCGCTAAGGAGACTATTATGAAAGGCACTTCAAAACTGGTACCCTGGTACGTGACCAATATTGCAGGAGAAGACCTTGTTACTCCCGCTTGCAGCGAAGACCGGGCGGCGGTTCTTTTTACCGATATCTGCTCATTCACAAAGCTGACCAGCCGTTACAGCTCTGCCGGACAGGCGTAGAAGTAATAACCAATATTTTGCAGAACTATTTTGTTAAGATGATCCCCTGTATTCATAATAATCGGTGGTCGTTAGTTAAATTAGGTGGCGACTCAATTCTCGCATTTTTCCCCGGCAATAAGCAGGAGGCAACTCTTAATCTAAAGAGATGCTCAGATGATATGATTGACAGCTTAGGTGAGTTAAATGCCGAGCTGAAAAAGAATTATGATGCCGGAGTTCAGTTTCGGGGTTGTGCAGACTATGGCAAAGTATCCACCATTATCGTCGGTGATCCTAAATATCACTTTGATTACTATTTCGAGGGCGACGGTCTTGATCAAGCACTTGCTCAAGAGGAAAAGGCTAAGCCGGGGACTGTTAATTTCGCATTCGATACCGACGAACTGACAATTCCTGCTGACTAGCAGACAAACCCGGTCAAACTGCTCTCTCCGCAGCAGATCGAACAAATAGAGTCTCGCTTCATAGCCGAAAAGATAAGACAAAGGGTAAAACAGCAGACACAGTTTAAGGCAGAATTAAAGCATGCTGCCATTGTGTTTATCAGTGTTGAACCGAAACAGAAGACTGACGGAAAGCCTATTATCAACTATCAAGATTACCATCAGATGTATTGCCGGGTACAGGACGTCGTTTATTCTCTGGATGGCAATATAAACAAAGTCGATGTTAACGACAAAGGATATGTGATAATCCTAACTTTCGGAGTTCCGAATATCCATATCGACGATATCGAACGGGCTTTTTTCTGCTGCTACCGTCTGTCAAAGGAGTCTTTCCCCAATATCAAGATGCGCTGCGGGATAACCTACAGCAATATTTTCGCCGGAAATTTCGGTTCTCAGGAAAGATTCGAATTCGGTATTATAGGCGATGGTGTGAATGCCGCAGCCAGGCTGATGCAAACAGCTAAGTCCGGCCAGATAACATTTACCGATCTGATTCTAAAGCGAATCAGTTCAAGGTTTGAAAGCGAGTTTGTTACAGAGGCGAAAGTCAAAGGTTTCGATAAGCCATTGAAGACTTACAGGTTAGTTGGCGAGTTACCGGAAAACTGGCAGCTGCTAAAGAACCAGTTTGTAGAGCGGACATTAGTAAAATCTGAACACCATTTAGCCGATATCGCCGACAAACTGAAAAATTGCAGCATCGGACTGGTTACCATCGCCGGTAATACGGGTACGGGGAAGTCCTTTTTCACCTATTCGATTTTGAATCATCTCTGGTCTGATGAGATCAAGATAGAGATTAAGGTCTTGGAAGAATACAGCTGCCTTAGCAATCTCGGGTTCATCTTCAAGCTGATTTCTAAAAAACTTGGGTTTGACACCTTAGAACAACATCTCAATGACCTGCTAAGCTGGTGTGAAACACATAACATCTGCGTTGATGAAGAGCTGCTGAGAAATCAGGTCAAGGCCTATTCCGGCGATGAAACCGAAAAAGATATCAGCTGTCAAAAGATTGCTTCCTTTGACAGCGAAAAACAGCAAGGCATCAATGAAATATTTTTCAGTTACTTGCAGCAGATACTGACAGTCATACTGAAAGATACGGACATCTTTGTTATAGACAACTTTCACTGGATTGACCATACTTCCGGAAAGATTTTAGTAAAAAGCCTGGTCGAACTGAAAGAGAGCGGCTTAAAGTCAATTATCACTATCGACAAAACATCAGCTGATAACACAGAAAAAAAGGGTACCCCCTATCAGGACATCCTGCGCTGTTTCGGTGATAACGAAAGAAAAGAAATAGCTTTAGAAAACCTGAGCAGGGAAGAGACAAAACGGCTTATATATAATGAGTTTAAGAAACACGGTAAAGAGACTGGAGAAGACCATCTAACCAGCATAAGACAGTCGGCAATAAACAGGATATATGAAATAACTTCCGGGAATCCTTATTTTGTATTAGAATTGGTTAAGATACTAAAAAACACTTTTGACTTCAGTAATAATATGTTGACTGCCGGTAATATAAACAACATGCAAAGGTCAGGTATCATGCCGGCAACTTTAGAAACACTGTTTCTTAACAAGTTTGAGGAACTCGACAGCAAAGCCCGCTACACATTGACTATTGCCTCTATCATTGGCAGTTCTTTTTCGGTTAACGACCTGATAGCTACCGACCGTGAACAGCTCAAGGACGATATAATGAGTGTTCTGGAGACTCTCAATCATGGCGATATAGTTAATCAAAGAGACCTCGACCCCGAACTGGAATATATGTTTACCAATACAATCATGCGGGAATCGATATATAGAACAGTCCTAATGACCGAGAAGAGAGAGCTGCACCGAAAAATTGCCCGCTATTATGAAACGAAGTATGCAGGCAACCTAAATAACTATATCGAGGTCATTGCCAACCATTATATTCAAACAGACGACTATGACAGCATCGTCCATTACTGCCTCAAAGCGGCCAAAAAAAATACAATGCTTCGTTTCTTCGATGACAGCATCTTTTATTATGAACAGGCAATCAAGGCCTGTAATGATAAACCTCTAAAGCTCGAAATGGAATTAGACAAGATTGTCCTGCAACTCTTGCAAGGTAATATGAAAGAAGCTGCTTCCAGATTCGAAATTATCTCTGAGAGCCTGGAGATATTAGCCTCCGGCGAGTATTGCGCTCGGGAAACACTGAGGAAACTGCAAGAATACATGTTTTTTGTGAAGATAAAAATCACTATCTACCAATCCAAACATCAGTCAACTCTTAAAGAGATAGAAAACAATATCGGCCACATCACAGATAAAGACTTTTTAAAAGAACTGCAAATATACAGACTAGACAGCCTTCGTTTCCTGAAACGGAAAGAAGAATTTCTCGAACGGGCAGAAAAACTATACCGGGCTGCCCGGAATGACAATGACCAGATGCTGTTGGCAATGGTAGCCTCGCTGTTAGGACAGTATTACTTAGAACTTTGCGCGTACAGCCGGGCCCGTGATTATTTCAATGATAAAATAGAAGCTGCCGAAGCCGCTAATGATCAGATAATTGTCAGGCAGGCACTAAACAGCATAGGCGTAACCTATACCAGAGAAGGTGATCAGGATCAGGCCAAGGAATATTTTCTAAAGGCGTGCGATATAGCCGAAAAGATGGGCGACAGAAACGGAATAATCAGGATACTGACTAACTTGGGCACCTTGGCCAAAAATGAAGGTGACTATCAAGCGGCTAAAGACCATTACAGCAAGAGTTTGAGGCTGATAAAGCAGACCCTGAACAAGGAACAGGAGTCGGTCAATTTATACAATATCGGAGAGATGATTTACCACGAATCTGGTGATCTTGAAAGAGCCTTGACTTATTTCCAAAAATCTTTAGCTATAGCCAAAGCTGTCGGCGATGAAGTTCAGATAACCTACTGCAGGGACGCTATCGGCGACTGTACATTTCAGGCAGGCAATTATAAAGAAGCAGAGAAAACCTATCGTGAGAATCTGGTTCTGCAACAGAAAATTGCCGATGTTGAAGGGATTGCTCATACCTATGGCAATCTGGGGAATATTGCCAAAATGAAAAAAGATTATGAATCGGCTATGAGCTACTATAAGAAACAGCAGCAAATCCTTGCAGAAAACGAAGACAAGGACGGAGAAGGCAGAGCCTGGTTCAATATGGCAATGATTGCAATTGAAACCGGTAAATACGACTTAGCAATGACCCGCCTCAAAACAGCCTTACAGCTATTCGAGAGCAGTAAAGCAGAATATTACATCGAGATAACTAAGGAATATATAGGAAAACTAAAACAAGAAATGCAAAAAGAAAGGAGGAACTAAATGGAGTTGAAAGGAAAAGTAGTAGTTGCACAGGGTGGCGGCCCTACGGCAGTTATTAACCAGTCATTAGTAGGTGTTGCCTTAGAAGCAAGAAAATTCCTGCAGGTAAGCAGGGTTTATGGTGCCGTGCACGGCCTGACAGGTATCTTGGAAGAAGATTTCTACGACCTGACACAGGAGACCAAGCACAACTTGGAGCAAGTCGCAAAAACACCGTCATCGGCACTGCTTTCTACCCGGTACAAACCTGATGAAAAGTATTGCCGTGAGATTTTCAAGGTACTCAAGGCTCATGATGCCAGATACTTTTTCTATATTGGAGGTAACGACTCATCAGCCGCAGTTTCTATCATCAATAACGAAGCCAAAAAATCAGACTATGAGTTTCGTGCCATCCATATCCCCAAGACGATAGATAATGACTTAGTGCTCAACGATCATACGCCCGGATATGGTTCAGCGGCAAGATTTGTAGCTCAGGCTTTTATGGGAGCAAATCTTGATAACAGAGCCTTGCCCGGAGTATATATAGGTGTTGTAATGGGAAGGCATGCAGGGTTTCTGGTAGGAGCTTCTGCTATAGCTCAAAAGTATCCCGACGATGGGCCGCATCTGATATACTTCCCTGAGAAACCGTTCAATCGTAAGAAATTCCTCAAAGAGGTTAAGCAGGTATATGATAAATATGGTCGCTGCGTCGTTGCGGTATCTGAAGGTATCCAGGATGATAAAGGTGTTCCTATCGCAACCAAGCTGTGTAAATGCATTGAAAAAGATGCCTACGGAAATGTCCAGTTGTCAAGCTCAGGTTCATTAGGTGATGTGCTGGCTTCTTATGTCAGAGAAAACCTCCCTATCAAAAGAGTCCGCTCCGATACTTTCGGCTATCTGCAGCGGTCATTCTTAGGATGCGTCTCCGATATTGACCAATATGAGGCCCGGGAAGTCGGCGAAAAAGCGGTTCAATATGCTATCTGGCATAACCGTGACGGCTCAATAGCTATCGAAAGAACCGGATTTTATTCTGTCGATTACAAGCTCGTGAATTTGGAAGATATCGGCGGTAAGACCAGATTAATGCCCGACGAATTTATAAACAGCGAGGCTAATAATGTCACAGACGCTTTCAAGTTTTATGTCAGACCGCTGCTCGGTTCCGGTCTGCACACACCGCACAGAATCAGAGCTCCTAAGCCGGGAAAACTCTTGAGGAACGGCTCTTAAAAAAACGGACATAACCTCACCCGGACGAGCCGGAACCAAAGTATTGGCTGGGCTTGCCCCTGCCCTTTTCCGGCATCCGGGAGGGTTGTCCCTACATTTCGGGCTGCCCGGAACAGGTTACTAGGGTTACCGAAAGTTACCGACCCGGTAACCTTGGTAACTTATTGACTATCAAGGCGTTAAGGGCTAAGGTTACCAAAACGACCTTTTTTTCTTTTTTATTTTAATTTTTTTTTATAGTGCCTAAAAACTGTACAACCCTAAACTCTAAACGCTTCTCCGCCCTCAGCCCTTAGCCCTTAGCTCTCAACTCTAAACTCT
>PWNZ01000239.1 GCA_003564135.1 Candidatus Cloacimonadota bacterium | reverse complement strand
TCCCAACCCTAAACACTAAACCCTAAACTCCCTTCCGCTGTTCATTATTCATTCTTCATAATCCCCATCTTTCCCTAATCTACTAATATACTCATTCATTATACATTCTAAATTATTTTTTAGTTGGTCTAATCTCTCAACACTAAACCCTCAACTCTCAACACTAAACTCTTTCACCCCCCTAACCCGGACAAGCCGGAATCAAATTATTTACCCACAAATAAAAAACCATTGAAGAATAAAGAAGGAGGTTGTATCTCTAATGTATTATCCGGAATAATTCCATTTCCTTCTACTAATTGATAGATGTCCTTCTAATCTTATTTACAGAAGAGAATTTTATCAGAAAAAGGGGACAGTTATATAACTGTCCCCTTGATATATTTCGACAATCAAACTTGTCGTTTACGGGTTCTCACTTGATGCTATAACTCGGTAGAACCTTCCACCGGTTTCGGCAGTTTCAATGAACTGAGTATCTCCTGTTACCTGAGGTTCGCCCCAATTGTCAGGATCAGGTTTGTCAGATGAATATACTCTGTAGCTGTTAGCGCCTTCAATTGCATCCCAGCTTATAACTGCATGTTCAACTTCATCAATCTCTCTGATTTCAATGTCTATTACAGGTGTTTCTAGTCTTACGAACTGATAGTGAAGAATTGGATATCCCTGGTTTACATCATCGATGTCGTCAGTCCATGTTTCTTCGAAATCCCAGTCGATGTATGTTAACAGGTCGTAAGGGTATCTCATCTGCCTGCTCATTCTGCCTTCACCACCTGCAGATTGATCATAATCACTGGTTTCTAAATCCCAATAACTATTGATGACTGGTTCAGGATGTTGACTGGCATTATCTCCTATCAAGGCACCAACATTTCCTGTTCCTTGAACTGTTCCGGTTGAATAACAGTTTACGACCCGGCCTTGAACCGACAATCTTGAGACTAAACCACCGACTCTTGAAGCGCCTCTGACATTACCACGAGCATAACTGTTAATAATTGTATTAGTTGTTATTCCAATCAAACCCCCTGTATATGAAGCATTAGCAGTCACATCTCCGAGGGCATAACAGTTCTCAACATTTGTCCGACTGTAGCCGATCAATCCTCCGGTATTAGTTCTACCGGTTACATCGCCAGAAGCCCAGCTGTTTTTTATCAGCCCATGGTTTGTATCACCAACTAAGCCCCCAGAGTTATTCATACCTGTTACAGTGGCTGTTGAGAAAGAATTAAGGATATAATTAGTATCTTCAGTTCCCTCACTCATCTGGCCTATCAAAACACCCATTCTTGACACTGTAGCAGCAGTACTGGTTATACTGCCGGTAACTCCACATCCAATTACTCTGGAGTTGTTTTGGTAGCCAGACAAAGGTCCTATATAGTTTTCTGCTGTTATATCTACATTCTCCAGAATAATATTTTCCAGATCTGCATCTTCAATATAGGCAAACAGTCCTTGATAATTATCAGTGTTATTCATGAACAGATTTGAAATAACAAATCCGTTTCCGTCGTAGGAACCGATAAATCTTTCACCAACCTGGTCTGAACCGATTGCTTCCCATCCAGAATCCTGATTATAAGGGGGTACATCTAAATCTATGTCTGCCGTCTGGATGAAGTAATTATTTAAGAGGTACCTGACATTATGTAATTGCAGCGGTGTTGCTACTTGGAATGGATTATCTTCACTACCGTTCCCGCCAGCGAAAGGATCGACAATAATGCCTGTTAATCCTGGAGAAGGGGGTGTCACCTGTTCATCTTCTCCGATTATGTGAACCGCTTTTATGCTATACTCATAATAGGTATATGTATCTGCTCTCTGATCTGTCCAGTTTCTGGTTGGATGGTTTACTGAATCGATCTCTTCTCCGTTGCGGTAAATGTTATATCTTGCAGGTTCTCCAACTATATCCCAAGACAAATTAATTTCTTCTTCAACCATATCTACGTCGAGAGTAACATTAAAAGGTGAAGGTCTATTATAAAAAGTCGGATGTTGCTGCCATTGCAGGAATGGGTAAGTGGCTCCTTCTTCTATCCCCCAGATATCGTCAAAATCCCAGTCATTAAATGTAGCTGTTTGCAACAATTGAGCAGTTGTTTTCCCTTCTCCTTGGTCGCCAGTAGCTTCTTCTTGAAGGGTGCTTTCTAAATTCCAATAACTGTTAATGATATCAGCTTCGCCTTCATATCCTGTAAGTCCTCCAATGTCGCCAAGAGCAGATTCTGCTAAGATCCAACCGGTTGCGTAACTGTTTTCTATGATACCTTCATTGCTCCTCCTGCCGACTAAACCGCCTACAAACCTTCCTGCGGAAAAAACATGGGCAGTTGAATAGCTGTTGGAAATAAGAGTTTCTCCGGTTTGGCTGCCTACAAAACCACCAATGCTAGAAGTAATGTTCTCGACTAAGCCTGCCATCGCTGAGTATTTTATCTCCGAGCCATCTCTCATCCTTCCTATAAATCCGCCGGCACCTGATGCTCCGGAAACTGTAGCGAATACGGATGTCTTTGTGATCGATGTCTCGTCAGCGGTACCGATTAACGTTCCGGTATTTATAGGCCCGGTTATGTCCGCATTGAAAACATTCATTCTTCTCAAGACAGCACCTTCAGTGACGCTGAACAGGCCATAATTTGAAACTAACCTTTCTCTGGGGTCAACATTGATAAACAGATTATCTATCTTGTAAAAATCGCCGTCGTAGTTACCTTCAAATGGATTATTAGCCTCTCCAATAGGCTCCCATCCCTCATCTTCGTTGTAGGGAGGTATATCTAAATCAATATCTTCAGTCTGCCTGAAATGTGATTTAAGAGCAAATCTGACACCATTAAGATGTTCAGCACTTCCAATTAGGTAAGGATCTTCTTCTGTCCCTTGACCACCGCCAAAAACAACAGCTGAAGCTCTCAATATATTCGATCGTGCAGATTCTCCTTCCTCAAACACTGCTGTCACGAAAAAGTGTCGAAACTCCCAGTTATCAAGACCCGTTATTAAATAAGTATTCTCGCCTATTAATTCTTCATTGACTCTTGTATTATCTAAATATACGTTAAAGCCTAAAGGCTCACGGTTAACCAGCGGATTGAGCCAGTTTAATCTCATAGTTTCATCGCCACCATTCCCCGTAAGGTTTTCCGGGCCGGGGATATTTAAGCCATAAGGTCCATCCTGCCAAGCTAAAAATGGGTAACTAAAGTTCTCGATACTTGTCCATACTTCTTCAAAATCAAAACCCTCATATGTTTCCGGATCAAGCAGTTGTTCGTTGGTGCTGCCAGGGAAGATGTTAGGCTCATTACCAACAGCCATTTCACGATTGCTGGATTCGGTATTCCAATAAATATGATTAATCTCACCACCAAACCTTACGCCAATAACGGCTGCAGTGTGGTTTGAAGCTGTTGATTCAATTCTGCCTAAAGCATAACAACGATTGACAAAACCTCTTCTCATATTGCCTACAATGCCACCTGAAGCAGGATTTTGAATTTCGAAGAATCCGCCTGTAGTTCTTGTTATATCAGTGGCGGAATAAGTGTCGTCAACCCGACAATCATCATCGTAAAGATGGCCGACGATACCACCTATGTTGTTAAAGGCTGCTACATGACCACTGGAAAAGCTACTCTCAACTACACTAAAACCATCCATCCTGCCAACCAGAGCACCAATATGCTGGCCAGTACTACTGTGGATATCCACATCGATGAGCCCAACATTTTTTATTGCTGCATTAACAACATAACCGAAAAGACCAAGAAAATTACCATTCCTGTCAATTTTCAAGTTTGAAATCGCGTATTGACCGCCGTCATAAGTACCTCTAAAACTATTCGCTGCATTAGAACCTATTGATACCCAGCCTTGACCTTCATTATAAGGTGGTACACCAAGATCTATGTCTTCTGTTTGCAGGAAATACTTATCCTCATGCTCTTCACCTAAGTAGTCTCTTATGCTATCTAGGTGTTCTGCCGTCTCGATGATCCAGGGATCATTTGCTGTTCCCTGTCCTCCACCGAATTGAGCTGATAGGCTAAAAACCATACTCACTATAAATACGGTTAAAACGTAATGATGAAGCCTTTTAGAGAGGTCTCTTCTTAATAAACTCATATTTTCCTCCTCTTATTATGTTTATGACTTTCGATATACTCCGGACATAACATGGCCACAGTTGGCTGCCGGAGAATACAAATTTTGATTACCAAGGATCATATTTCCACCGTAGATTTGTCAACTTATTTTCACATAAAACGATGAACACGAATAAGACTTAGATGATTTAATAGGTAGCAACTAAAATCATGATATCAAATAGAAGGGTCATCAATAACCACAATATTTCGTTTAGCGAACAAATGAGCGGTAGAAATTCAACGATAATCAAGGAGGAATTTTATTGGCTCCCATTTTTTCTCTTCAGCCCACCCTTAGCTCTTAGCTCTTCGCCCCAATGACCATCCGCCGAATTATCTGTCCATTTAATTGGGGTATTGTAAAGCTTATACCGTATGTAGAGTAATAAGCTTCAAGATTTTTATTGACAACCTTAGACCGGCTGAGATACTCGTTTCAAGAATTAGATGTCATCTAAGATTAAAAGAAAATTAACGAATTTGAAGATGTAAGATGAGAATAAAGATATGTCGCTCACTCGGAAATAAGGTCTTTATCCCTTTTAACTATGCCCATGAGCTATATCCATAATATGCAGACTTATTTAAAACTCATCAACGTAACTTTCATTAAGTTGAATGTAAAACCGATAATTTGGTCTATTTATCATATCTAAGTGTTGATCCTGACCATTAATTACAAACACTGTTAACTGTATGATTTTAACTTTAATCGCCCAAAAAAGGAGGCGAATATGAGAGAAGAACTAAACATAAGAATTACCGGCGAAGCCGGACAGGGAATGAATACTATCGGCGCTGTTATTAGTAAGATCTATAAAGAATCAGGTCTTTATGTGTTTTCTAATCTCGACTTCATGTCAAGAATAAGAGGGGGTAACAACTTCTATCAGATCAGAGTTTCAAAATATCCGGTGAGTTGTCCTCGTGAGAAAATAGATATACTCATTCCACTTACAGCTCAGGCACTACAATTGCATAAGAGCTATCTTAATAAGGATGGCTTGGCAGTAGTCGACAAGGAGAGGTTCAAAGTAAAAAACTGCAGTAGTTTTTTCTGTATTGATTTTTATACATTTGCCAATGAAGCAGGTGGCGACGACCTATATGTAAATTCCGTTTGTGCCGGTATTCTTGCTGCCCTTACCGGCATCAAACTAAAAGCAGTCAGCGCAATTATATCCGGGATTTTTGCTGATAAAGGTGAGGATATAGTTCAAAACAATTTAGAATCTGCCGAACTCGGATTTAAAAATACAGTCGAAAAACAGAGTTCAGACAGATTTAAACTGCCGGAATCACAAGAAAGCCCCAAATATTTACTGGACGGTAAAACTGCAATTGGTCTGGGAGCAATATCAGCTGGATGTAAGTTCTATTCCGCCTATCCAATGAGCCCTTCTACCGGAGTTATGGTAACAATTGCCAAATATTCAGATAAATATGGTATAATTGTAGAGCAGGCAGAAGACGAAATCGCAGCAGTTAATATGGTTATTGGAGCTTCGGCATGCGGTGTTCGGTCCATGGCGTCTACCTCCGGTGGTGGATTTGCCCTAATGAGCGAGGGCATAAGCTTAGCCGGAATGACGGAAACTCCTCTTGTAGTTGCAAATGTCCAAAGGCCGGGTCCTGCAACCGGTTTCCCGACAAGAACCGAGCAGGCTGATGTTAATCTTGTCTTGGGCGCCGGTCATGGAGAATTTGCTAAAATTATATACTCCCCGGGCACCATTGAAGAGTCTTTTTATTTAACTAAAAAGGCCTTTAATATGTCGGAAAAATATCAGATTCCGGTTATTATTTTATCTGACCAATATCTTGCGGATTCAACACGTAGTATTGACAAGCTTGATTTTGACAAAGAAGGGATTGAAAGATATTCTCTTAACGCTTCGGAATCAAAAAATATAAAGGATTACAAGCGTTATAAGCTGAACTCTTCAGGCATATCACCGAGGGCAGTATTTTCATTATTAGACGATGTCATATATATCGACAGCGACGAGCATACTGAAGAAGGTCATATTACTGAAGATAGTGAAATCAGGACAGCTATGGTGAATAAACGCTATCATAAGAAGATGGAAGCGTTGGAGGGAGAATTTCTCGAACCGAATGTCTATAATATCGACAAAGCCGAGATGATATTCTTTTGCTTTGGCTCTGTTTTCGGACCCGTTATGGAAAGTTTGCGACAGATAGACAATCAGAGATTAGCTATGATTCATCTACCTCAGATATTCCCGCTTAATTCCGACAGAATCTTAGCTTTAACAGAAAAAGCAACCAAGACATTCACTATTGAAAATAATGCCGAAGGACAACTGGCAAAGCTGCTGCTTAGAGAAACAGGGCTTAAGGTTGATAGTTCAATTCTAAAATATGACGGTCGTCCTTTCACTTTGGATAATTTAACCCGTCAAATCAATGATATTATCAAATCATAGTTAAACAGGAGGATATATGCAACTTCAGGATTATAAAAGCAATGATCCTATAGCATGGTGCCCGGGATGCGGCAACTTTGGCATATTAACAGCCCTAAAGCAAGCTTTAATGAAATTAGGCAAAGCACCCAGAGATACTCTGTTAGTTTCCGGCATCGGTCAAGCGGCAAAATTACCTCATTATATTAAGGCTAATTGCTTCAATGGATTACATGGCAGGGCATTACCGGTTGCAGCAGCAGCTAAGATGGTTAATCCCGGTCTGAATGTTATTGTTACAACAGGAGATGGTGATTGTTACGGAGAAGGAGGAAACCATTTTATACATAATATAAGAAGAAATATCGATATCACTTTGATCGTCCACAATAATCAGATTTACGGGTTAACCAAAGGTCAGGCTTCTCCTACTACTGACCCCGGTTTTACCACTAAG
>PWNZ01000018.1 GCA_003564135.1 Candidatus Cloacimonadota bacterium | reverse complement strand
GGTTAGTCTTGAACTGGGTGTTTAGAAATGTAACAAAATACTGCAAAATCCAACGCCGAAAAAAAACCAAGAACGAGCAGTTAACCATCGCCTTCAGCCCAACATAAATTTTCGGTGGTTTACAGGCAACAAACTGCTTGACACCACACGAGATTATGAGGATGACTCCCTACAGAAAATAATGCTTAGATTAACCTTTAACAAGAGAGAAAGCTGACATGAGCGAATTTCAACCGGTTTTTACTCTGACAAATAGGATGAATAATGCCATTGCCGAGATAGAGAGGGCACGCTGTTTTATTGAGGCTGCAAGCCTTAGCCGGGAATGGCTGGAAAGAATAGAGAACGAAGCTCTCGTGAAAGAGGCTCATCATACAACACATATTGAAGGTACTGAGCTAACCTTAGAACAGGCAGAACGCTTGTGGAAGGGAGAAAAGATAGCGGATACTAAACCGGACGATGTCCAAGAACTGCTTAATTACCGCTCTGCTTTTGAATTTGTTTCACCATGCTCAGATAACAAAGACCCGATAATTGAAGGAACGATCAGAGAGGTTCATCGCAGATTAGTAAAGGGGTTCGGGGCAATCAAGCAACACCCGGAGAATATCGCAAGAAACAAAATTATATCATCAATTCGATAACCCGAGAAGTTATCTACACACCTCCTTCAGCTATTGATGATGTCACAACTTGTTAAATGGTTGAATTATGTTCTGCAGAACAGAGAAGTTCATCCTGTCTTAGTGAGTGGCATTTCACAGTTCCAATTGGTACATATACATCCTTTTTTAGATGGGAACGGGAGAGCTTCACGCCTGCTTTCAATAATTTGTATCCTTCGGTTGAAAAGTTACCAGGTAACGTAAAGCAAAATGGAGGAATGAATGAGAGAACACATCCAAAATATTGTTAAAAAATGTCAGCAAAAAGGGCATAACTCTTGGAGCAGCTGCATTAACATTTGGTACACCTGCTCTCGGAGATGCCATGTTGGTTCTGGCAACTTCTTTCATATATAGTTTTTTAAATGATAAGAAGTCAGAAGAGAAGAATAAAGCTTTAGATGCTGACGAGATTAACAGAATGTATGAAGCCATTCAGGTAATAAACAGGGAGGTCAAGAATGCTAAGAACAAAAAAGAAACTCAAGCGGAAGCCGAGTAAAATATGGAAGAGAAATAGAAAAAAAAGAAAAAGATTGATAAAGGTAATCCTTATATTGGATTAGCAACCTTACTGTTAACCGCGGCGGTTATATACGGGGATATTACCCGGATAGTTAATAAAGATAATTCAGATATATTATTATCAATAAAGAGAAAAATCGATAAATTACTCAATAAGAGAAGACAGAAAAAATATGATAAATACATCGATTTAGTAATTCAAAAACATAGAGAGCAAATAAACGGAGTTAGGAACTTAGACGTAGATAAGAATAGAAAAAAGGAGCTGCTATCAGTGATATCACAAGCTATGAAAAATGAAGTTAAAGAACTTTGCGGGAGAATAACGGAATCAGAAGAAAAAAATATTAATAAAAAACTTGGTTTGTCAGAACTTGAAAGGCTCACGTGATTACACAGTCACGATATGCAGATATAGAGTGCGATAAACGTAGATTCATAAGAGAGAATGCTTAGTCCAAGCTTTATAGGATCATGATCTTACCATTAATAAAACTCAATCAGCAGAATTAACACCTATCACCGCTCCTTATCCTTTTTTTGGCATATTGGTGGATGGAGGAAATAAATGACCGTTAAAGAGAGCGCTAATGGTCCGACTTACACCGACAGGGACAACGCAGGTACAATGCAGAATACATGCGATCAAGCTATTACCTACTGGAGTATGAGAAATATGCTGCAGAAGTTTGATCCTTTTGTTTTGCACTTTTTAAGTAACGAAACCGCAGCACGCAAAGCGCTTCTGGAAATAGATTGCTTGCATGAATCTACGGACAGAGGTACCCTCATATGTACTGAGCCTTTGGTTTTTGGTATTACCAAGCTGAAGACGCGGAATATGAAGCAATTATCGCAGGTGAGAATCTTTCGCACGAACTGTGGGAAGTAGTGAAAGATTCCTTTCAAAAGCACGGAGGGCGGCTCAAAAATGACCAAGAACCAGAAAAGAATATTGCTCAAAGGAAAAAGATGGTAGATTTTACCAGCAAAGTACGACTAATTAGTAAATACAGGAAAAAGAACAGTCTGGGCTAATACACTTATGAAGACTATGAGTTTGACGATGCAGAGATTGCTAAAGAATTCCTTCTGACAAAGAGCATCGATAAGAAATGGTATTACATCTCAGTGAAAACACCTATGGGATTATGGGGCATAGACATCAATGGTCTATATAAAGAGCATCTTCTTCCCTGGCAGACCGATATAGGCTTGGCTGATATCGAATGACAAGCTTTCGTTTTTCCCATGGTCTCCTCTTTGCCGCTAGCGGTTAGAGGAGTAAGTGACAACTTCGTTATCAGCATCAACTGTGGAAATTGCGAATACCATTGGGTTGAAGGAATACGTTATAAAAATTGGACTGTGGTAGAATGTCCTCACTGTCACAAGTGGAACAAAGTGAGTTCGGACCACTATGAACTTTTCTAACTATGACAGCGAACAGTAACATCTGGTAAAAGGTATAATTATCTATCAGAAAGGGACAATATGCACAATAGAGGGTTGTAGCTATTAAGCACAGAAAGCAGTAAAATAAGAAAAATCCGAAATACGACCGATAAGGAAAGAGAGGACATCAATAGGACACTCACATATTGATTGACATAAATGGGAAGGTTTGTTCTGTGAATGGAAAATAGATTTATGACTTTTGAGATAGAAATAAGGGAGAATAATGGCAAAGCAAAATGCGATTAAGGAAGAGCCTTTAGAGAAGCAGCTTTGGAAAGCGGCTGATAAGTTTCATAAGAACATAGACGCGGTGAAGGCAGAACAAGTCATAATGGTACTGTTGACTAATATGCATGATATTGGTTAGTGGTTTAATAAAATATTTTAGAAATAAAGAGAGAGGAATATGGCGATAAAGAAGAGTGAATTGTATAGTTCTATATGGGAGAGCTGTGATAAGCTGCGGGGAGGGATAGAGCCTTCCGAGTATAAGAACTATGTTTTGGTGATTTTGTTTGTTAAGTATGTTTCCGATAGATACGGGAATAATCCCTATGCACCGATCGTTGTGCCTGCTGGGGGCAGTTTTAAGGATATGGTTGCTTGGAAGAATAAACCCGAAATCGGTGATAATATCAACAAGATCATCGGGAGGTTAGCAGAGGAAAATGAGTTAAGAGGGATTATTGATACTACCGACTTTAACGATACAACCAAGCTGGGCAAAGGGAAAGATATGATTGACCGGCTTACCTCTCTAATCTCAATCTTTGAGAATCCAGCATTAGATTTCAGCAAAAACAGGGCGGAAGGTGATGACCTGTTAGGTGATGCTTACGAGTATCTGATGAAGAACTTTGCCGTTGAATCGGGTAAAAGCAAGGGTCAGTTTTATACACCGGCAGAGGTTTCACGAATAATGTCCAAAGTCATCGGAATAAGCAAGGCAGAGAAGGCAAGCAAGACGGTATATGACCCTACCTGCGGTTCTGGTTCTCTGTTGATAAAAGCTGCTGATGAAACTGACATCGGTGTTACTCTTTATGGGCAGGAGATTGATATTTCGATGGCTGCATTAGCTAAGATGAATATGATACTGCATCATTATCCTTCAGCAAAGATCTGGAGTGATAATACGCTGACAACTCCTCACTTTGTTGAAGAAGAGGGGAGTTTGAAAACGTTTGATTTTGCCGTTGCCAATCCTCCCTTTTCAGATAAAAACTGGAGGAATGGTTTAGACCCGGGAAATGATTATTTTCGTCGATTTGACGGATACGGAACACCCCCTAACAAGAACGGAGATTATGCTTATGTGCTGCACCTGTTAAAGAGCTTGAAAATCAAGGGCAAAGGGGCAATCATCCTTCCTCACGGGGTTCTTTTCAGAGGGAATATAGAGGCTGAAATCAGAAAGAATATCATCAAAAGAGGGTATATCAAGGGGATAATAGGTCTTCCAGCTAATTTGTTTTACGGCACCGGTATTCTTGCCTGCATTATTGTAATTGATAAAGAAGATGCTCACAAACGGAGTGAAATCTTTATGATTGATGCGAGTAAGGGGTTTGTTAAGGATGGCAACAAAAACAGGCTCAGGGAACAGGATATTCAAAAAATCGTTGATGTGTTCAACAACCGGACAGAGTTGCCAAAATATTCCCAAAGAGTGAGCTATGAAGAGATTGAGAAGAATGACTATAACCTGAACATTCCCCGCTACATAGACAATAGTGAAGCGGAAGAGATACAAGACATTGAAGCTCATCTGAAAGGGGGCATTCCGGGCAGAGAGATTGATGCTTTAGCCGATTATTGGCCGGTTTTCCCTACACTCAGAGAAGAGTTGTTTTCTGCCTTTCGACAAACAGATATTAAAGAATATGAACAAGCGGCGTTAGATACCGGTGATGAAGAGGAGTTTGCCGAAGTAAGTGAGAGCAGGATAACAGAGTACAACAGAAAGGATTATTACAAGTTGAACATTGAAGTTACCGATTTGCGGAACAAGGTGTTAGAGCATCCTGAATACAAAGCTTTTAAGAAAGAGGTGCTGGCAAGTTTCAAAGAATGGAAAGATGACACTGTTCTTCACTTAAAGGGAATGAAGACAAACGATAAAGCAAAAACGATTATTCATACAATCTCCGAAGGGTTGCTGAGAAAGTTTACCGCACTATCATTGATTGATAAGTACGATATTTATCAGGTTCTGATGGAATACTGGAAGGGGACAATGCAGGACGATGTTCATCTGATAGTAGTGAATGGATGGATTGCCGACAAAGATATTATCGGCGAGGACTTGCTGATAAGGCGGTGGTTTTCTAAAGAGCAGGAAGAAATTGACTTGAAGAAAGAAAAGCAGGAACAGGCTTTTGGTGAAATGCAGGAACTTGATGAGGAAAACAGCGGAGATGATGACTTGTTTTCAGATGCAAGAACCGATAAAGGAAAGATTACAAAACAGCTTGTTAAGAGCAGATTGAAGGTAATTGAGAAAGACCCTGAGAATGAAGAAGAGTACAGTTTACTCGAAAAATATATGAACCTGCTGGAGAAAGAGACGAGAATCAAGAAGAGTGTAAAAGATCTGGAAAAGGAACTGTCGAAGAAGGTGCAGCTTAGATATGGCACTTTAACGGAAAATGAGATAAAGATGCTGATAGTTGATGATAAATGGATGCTGAAGATAGAAGAAGAAATCGAGACCGCTTTGGATATGATAGCTCACAGATTGATTTCCCGGATTAAGGAGTTAGCGGAAAGATATGAACAGACATTGCCCGAGATAGAAAATGAGGTCAGAGAACAGACTAAGAAAGTTGAAGAGCATCTGCAGAAAATGGGGTTTCAGTGGAAGTAAGACCGGGATATAAAAAGACCGAGATAGGGATTATTCCTGAAGAATGGGAGGTTAAATCTTATGGTGATATTTTTACCTTCTTAAATACTGCATCTTACCCAAGAGAAAAGCTATCATTTGCTGGAGATATAAAGTACATTCATTATGGTGATATTCACACAAAATGGGTTCATCATTTAGACGTTTCTAACGAGCTTATCCCAAGCATAAAAACAGATTTATTGAAGAATTATCCGTTATTAAGAGATGGTGATGTTATACTTGTTGATGCTTCAGAAGATTACGCAGGAATATGTAAAAGTATTGAGATAAAAAACATATGTACTCAAAAGGCCATCTCTGGACTGCACACTTACTTGCTGAGGGATAAAGGAGTCTTTGTTAACGGATATAGAGGTTACTTATATTTGATAACAACTGTGAAAAGACAGTTTAACAGAGTGGCTGTAGGACTAAAGGTATATGGTGTAAATAGAGCAGATTTAAAGAATGTCTTGATACCAGTACCACCTAAAGATGAACAAAAAATAATTGCTCAATATTTATCCGAAATTGACTCTCTCATCTCATCTTTAGAGAAGCTGATAGTTAAGAAGAAGCTCATTAAACAGGGGGTAATGCAGGAGCTGTTGACGGGGAAAAGACGGTTGCCCGGGTTTACAGGTGAGTGGGAGACTAAGAGATTGGGAGAGATTGCAGGAAGAAAAACTACGGGCAAATTGGATGCCAATGCAATGAAAGAAAACGGAGAGTATCGTTTTTACACGTGCGCTAAAGAATTCTATTATATCGATATCTATGCATTTGAAGGTGAAGCATTACTCGTATCAGGGAATGGTGCTTACGTCGGTTATATTCATTACTATGATGGGAGATTCAATGCGTATCAAAGAACTTATGTCATAATGGATATATCAGAAGACATATTTTTCGTTAAGCTGTTTATGGATGTTTACTTGAAGGAACGGATTGAAACTGAAGTAAACTTAGGTAATACGCCCTATATAAAAATGGATACCCTTACAGACATGGAGATCAGGCTACCTCCAACAAAACAGGAGCAGAATGCTATTGCTCAAGTCAACAGAGATATTGATTCTGAAATATCAATCTTGAATCAACAACTTTCCAAGTACAAGCTTCTTAATCAAGGGATAATGGAAGAGTTATTGACGGGCAGGATAAGGTTGGTATGAAGATAGTTTAGAATGTAGGATGTAGAATGAAGGATGAAAAATGAAAAATGAACAGTGAACAGTGAAGAGTGACAGAATGAACAGATGGTTGAGGAAGTTTAGAGTTGAGAGTGGAGAGCCTTCGGCAATGAAGAGTGAATAATGAATAATGAAGAGTGAAGGGCAAAGAGAATGTAGGATGTGACTCCGTAGAAATAAGTCGATTTCGCCGTCAACTCGTCTTTAAGATTTTACTATGGGCAAGTTCATTCGGTCCAAAAAACCTGGTCAACTTGCCGAACACTGATACTATTTTTGCTAAAAATGATGTCACAAAGCAGAATGTCAGATAAAAAACTATAGAGAGAGGGCATTTTCTC
>PWNZ01000167.1 GCA_003564135.1 Candidatus Cloacimonadota bacterium | reverse complement strand
TTCTTCACCTGAGGGTATCGAACAACTCAACGAGCTTGGCTGCGATGTGATTATTACCGATCACCATCTTATTCCACATGCACTGCCTCATGCCTACGCAGTTGTTAATCCTAAAAGGGAAGATAGCCGGTATCCCGACAAGATGCTGGCCGGAGTTGGTGTTGTGTATTTTTTAGCAGCAACTATTGCCGAGAAGCTTTCTGTTCGTCTACCCGATAAGTATCTATTTTGGACAGCTGTCGGAACAATAGCCGATAAGGCCAATATGATAGGGGTCAACAGGATTATTTGCTCAATCGTGTTCGACAATTGGGGCCGGATGCCCGACAGGCCTCTTTCCTTATGGTCAAACTATTTAGATGCAAGGAACCCCGATTATTTCCAAAAGACCGCCTATGTCAATAATCTTATTAGGTTGCTTAGTAGTGGTAGATCGGGGAAAGGCGAAAATGTAGCACTATATTTTCTGCTGTCTCCCGACTATAAGCAACGTGAGGTTGTTTCCGACCTGATAGCTCATAAATCTAAGTACGAACAAAACATGGCTAAAGCATGCAGTGAGCTAACTCATGATGTCTTACAAGTTGAGGATCTGTTGTGTTTTTACTTTGATGAAAAGGATAACATTCCCTACGAGTTGATGGGTTTTAGCGGCAACTATATCTGTAATAAATATAAGGTTCCGACAATTATTTTTAAACGAAAAAAGGACACGATCACCGGCGAAGCCAAAGCCCCTGAATATTTTGATTTAATAGACGCACTCAGCTATTGCGAAGATTTACTTATCCAGTTTGGCGGTCATTCTAAAGCGGCGGGATTTATCTTGGAGACATCTAAGTTAGCCGCTTTTAAGAAATGTTTCAGAGAGTACGCCGTATCTTGTAAAGAATTGATCGAAGCCGGTAAAGCGATAAATATTGATGTAGAAGTAGATAAAGAGGAAATAAAAACGTTGCCTATGGTTGTCTCGGTTTTCAGTCCCTACGGGGAACAGGCAAAGATGCCCACTTTTCTGTGCCGTAATCTAAGTAGCAAGGACAAATTACCGGAGATACGTCATATTTTAGCCGCGATAGAGAAACAAAATAATGCTGCTAAAAGAGGCTCCAACAAAGATCAAACACTCCTGGATGTAGTGTTTAGCTACAAAAATAACGGGAAGATAACAATCATAGACTATAAAAGGTCCACAGATAACGAAAAAACAGCTATAAATAAGGTGAGGTACTACAGTAATGAGAATTAATAGAAACAAATGTGATATTTGCGGTGTCTGCGTGGCCGTATGCCCAGTAGATGCTGTTTCAGTTTCAGAATTTCATGTAGATATTGATAAGGATAAATGCACCGAATGTCAGAATTGCCTGATCGCTTGTCCTGCTAAAGCGATTAGTTCCCAAAGTTTTGAAGGCATAAACCAAAAAGAATCAGAAATAGATAATAGTCCCCTTATGGGAATTAAGAAAGAGTACGATGTTGTAGTAGTAGGTGCCGGTCCCGGGGGTAGCGTTGCTGCAAGATTTGTGGCCGAGAATAACGTTTCCGTGCTTTTATTGGAAAGAGACCGGGAGTCCGGAATACCTGTCAGATGCGCAGAGGGGATATCGAGCGGAGGCCTGGAGCAGTTTATTGATATCAAACCTGAACATATATCTTCAAAAATAACTCGAGCCCGGCTGAATACTCCCGATGGTAATCATCTAGAGATGAAAAGCCACATAAAAGGCTACATTTTAGAGAGACGAATATTTGATGCCGACTTGTCTGATCTTGCTTGTGAGCATGGTGCTACAATGCTTACTAAAGCCGACGTGATAGGTCTTAAACGTTTAGAAAACGGCAAAATGAAAGTCCGCTATAGATGTCATGATAAAATTCGCGAGGTAACCTGTAAAATCGTGATCGGCGCTGACGGAGTTGAATCTCGTGTCGGACGTTGGGCCGGACTAAAGACAGCCCTTGATTTAAATGATATTTCCACAAGCACTCAATATACTTTGAGCAACATCAATGTTGATCCGGAGTTGATATCTTTTTATTTTGGTAATAATATTGCTCCCGGAGGCTATGTCTGGATATTTCCTAAATCTAAGACGACTGCTAACGTAGGTATAGGTATATCCGGTAATAACGCCAAAGAGAAGCCGGCTCAAGCTTATTTAGATAATTTTGTCGCGCAGCATTTCCCGGAAGCTTCAATTTCTTATACGGTATTCAGCGGTGTTCCTATTGCCGCTACATTGGAGCATATTGTAGCTGATAATGTCATGTTAGTCGGCGATGCGGCCAGGCATGTTAACCCTATTACCGGCGGAGGTATCAAGCAGGCCATGATAGCGGGCAAACTTGCCGGAGAGATGGCGGTGCAGGCTATTCGTAAAGAAAACTACAGTGCTAAAGTTCTCAAAAAATATCAACAAGAATGGGACAAAGCATTAGGCTCAAAACATCGCTTCATTTACAAGATAAAGGAAAAAGTATTGGTAGCCGGTGACGAAAGACTTAATAAGATAGCCGATATATGTAAAGGTATTCCCCCGGAAAAAATGTCGCTACCCGATTTGTTCAAAGCAGTCGTTAAAGGCGATCCCAAAATGGTCGCTGAAATGGCGAGCGCTTTTGTGCTTAGCAAGATCAATGTATAAAACATCTTATAGGGTTTGGAGGCAGAATCTCTGTCCGGCTGCACGGACTTACCTGATGAGTATGAAACTGCCCGGCAGACCAAGACTATAGGCCTACAGCTATGGAGCTAACCCCTAAAGAAATTAAAGAGATTTACCGCAAGTCAGTCCATCTCAGTTCACTGATCTTGCCATTGGCCTACAAGTTTATCTTCGGCTATAATAAGTCTTTGGCTCTGTCGGTCTTATTCCCCATAGCATTTATTGCTATCATCATCGAGATTATTCGTTTAGAACATCGTACGGTTAAAAGAGTTTTCTATCGTGTCTTCGGTATTATGCTGAGAAAACACGAGATCGCCAATCTGACGGGTGCATCCTATCTGCTGACATCGACCGTTTTCACCGTTGCGCTCTTTCCGGCAGAGATTGCCTTCATATCACTCTCATTTTTAGCTTTAGGAGACACCTTTGCAGCTATATTCGGGATTAGATTCGGCAAAAGAAAGTATAAAAAAAGCCATAAAAGCTTTGAAGGCAGTATCGCTTGTTTTGTGTCCTGTTTCGCGTATGCTATCCTGTTCGGCATCCACCCGGCGATGGCTTTAGTAGGTTCATTAGCTGCTACCTTTGCCGAAGCATCACGCATTCCTATTGACGACAATATTAAGCTGCCGATAATTACAGCAATAATAATGTCGATATTCTCTATTGCGATACCAATTAAAATCTAAATACGAATTTTTCAGGAGAAAAGATGAAAATATCCTTCGTTATTCCCGTATATAATGAAGAAAACAGCCTGCAGCAACTTTATAACGAGATTAAAGACGAGGTCTGTCAATACGACCATGAACTGGTCTTCATCGACGATGGCAGTTCCGACAAAGGCTATCAAACGCTCAAAAGTTTGGCTGAAACCGATCAACAGGTAAAAGTCGTGAAGTTCCGCCGAAATTTCGGTAAGTCTGCTGCCCTGCAGTACGGATTTGAACTGGCAGAGGGTGACTATGTCTTTACGATTGACAGTGACCTGCAAGATTCACCAAAAGAGATACCGTTGTTCCTCGAAAAAATTGAACAGGGATACCACTTAGTCTCCGGCTGGAAACAGAAAAGACAAGACCCGCTTATTAGAAAGATATCATCGCATATCTACAACCTGGCGACCTCGCTGATGTTCAGATTGCGCCTGCACGATTTTAACTGCGGCTTCAAGCTCTACCGCAAAGAGGTCGTCAAAGAATTAGATATTTACGGCGAGATGCACCGCTATATCCCCGTATTAGCAGCAGCAAAAGGATTCAAGGTTACAGAAATACCGGTTGAGCACCGCTCCAGAAAACATGGGAAAACCAAGTTCGGCAGTGAAAGGTACCTGCGAGGATTCTTTGACTTGATGACGGTAAGATTGATCACGCACTATGCACGAAGTCCCCTCTATCTTTTTGGAGGGATAGGGATCCTATTCTCCACAGGTGGTTTTTTAGTAGGCTTATATTTGACTATTCTCAAGTACGGTTATAATGTTCACCTCTCCAACCGTCCCTTGATTTTTGTCAGTATCCTACTGATAATGGTCGGGTTGCAGTTTGTCTCAGTTGGCTTAATTGGTGAGTTAATCGTCAATCAGACACGGAAAAACAACCGTAAAGATAATATTTCGGTAGAGAAAAGGATTAATTTATCCGGTGAGAGATAAGTTCGCGACACACCTTCAGTTAAGACATTGTCGATCAAGATTACTGTAAAGCACTTATATAAATAGCTTTGCTGCTGAGGTATTGTTAATGGGCATAATAAAAAAACAGAGCATAACCGCATCCGTATACATTTATCTTGGGGTTGTTCTCGGCTTTATAACAACCGGTATTATTTTTCCTAAAGTTCTGAGTACCGATCAAGTAGGCTTTTTTCGCTTGATGGTCTCGGTAGCGGTTATGGTGTCGCAATTTGCCGGTCTTGGTTTTCAGTCGGCAACTATGCGGATGTTCACCTTTTTTCGGGATAAAGAAAAGGGACATAATGGGTTTTTGTCACTTTCATTAACCGTTAGTTTGGCCGGATTCGTTATTTTTACCTCTGTCCTGCTGCTGCTCAAGCCTTGGGTAGTGAGCAATTATGCAGAGCAATCGGCTCTTTTTGTCGAATACTTTTATTTACTGATACCTCTAATATTTTTCAAGACTCTGTTCAATACTTTAGACACCTACTATAAAGTTCTTTACAATACAGTTATCGGGACCGCACTGAAAGACGTATGGCAGAGGGTGTTTATTCTGGTAAGCGTTATCTCCTATTATTTTAGTTTAATAGAGTTCAGTCAGCTGGTTGTTTGTTATGTTATATCTATCTGTTTACCGGCCCTTATTATTCTGATATCTTTGATTCGTAACGGTGAGTTTACGCTAAGGCAGTCAAAAGGGTTTATAGGTTCAGAGATGGCTAAAACTTTATTCAGTATGAGCGCTTTCGGGATCTTAAACGGGTTTTCGGGGATATTGATCCTGAATGTCGACGTACTGATGATCAATCACTTCTTAGATCTCGGCCACACAGGTATCTATGCCGTGACCATGTACTTCGGAACTCTTGTGCACATGCCGGCTCGTTCGCTGAGAATCATCGCTTCGGTGGTTATTGCCGATGCCTGGAAAAGTGATAATATAAAAACCATTCATTCAATATATCAAAAAAGCAGCATTGTTCTCACAAGCTTAGGGCTGCTGATACTAACCGGATTGTGGGCAAATATCGATAACGTGTTCAGAATAATTGGTCCCCAATATGAAGCAGGCAGATATGTGATACTCTTTATCGGCTTGGCTAACCTGATTGACATGTTAGGGGGTGTTAGCAAAAATATCGTCAGCAACTCCAAGTTTTATCGTTACCTGACATACTTCATTGCACTTTTTTTTATCCTAATTGTAACCACCAATCTTATATTTATTCCCTTACTGGGCATTGTCGGAGCTGCTGTCGCTTCCAGTTTGTCTAAGTTGCTTCATAATAGTGGTATTTGTTTGTTTATTTGGTATAAATATAAGATCCATCCATTCTCATTCAAGCATTTTTTGGTGTTTATAATTGCTTTTATAGCCTATTACACCTCGCGTTTTATCCCCTATGTGGGGTCATTGATACCGGACATTCTGCTAAGGGGCTCATATGTCGTGGTGATATTTGGAATGTTAACTTATTTGATGAAAATCTCCGAGGATATAAATGATACTCTCAGGTCGGTATTCAGTAAGCTACTAACAAGAAACAACAGCTAAGTAACTCGAGATTTCGAAGCGAAATTTTCCAACATATTGGAAAACTCAAGCGAGAGTTTATCAAGTAACCAACTGGGGTTTTTCTTACTATTACCGGCGACAGGATTATTGTCGACTATATAGATTCGATCATCCTTATCACGAATAACATCTAACTCGGTGAAATCCACCGGATACAGCTTACAAAACCTTTTTATACCGGCAATTTCTTTCTTGGAAAATAGACTCTCAATATCTTCAGTGACCTTGACTACGCCGCAGCTGCTGCCTCTGAACCTTTGGTCAATAGGTTTGTCGGTTGTGCGTACAAAAGGAATCCGACCATCAAAGTAATAGACTCGATAGTCTCTAACCATAAAGTCATTGACCCGATTATCTATCAATTTTAAATAAATAAACCCCTCTTTTTCTCCCTCGAACTCTGTTATAATGCGGGCACTGTCACCCAACACAACGTGCGCTGCCTGTAGTTCCGATTTTTCGATAAATAACGGCTCTTTTTTAGGGTCAATTACAGCATTATATCCGAAAGCCTTTTTCATGACTTGCTCTACTTTGCTTTTGCGAATGTCAATGCATCCGGCGTTGATGATTTGATCGCGCTCAATTAACTTCTTCAATGTGCCGTCCACCTCGCCTTTCAAACGATGATAAGACCAATATAGGGCAACATCAAATTTTCGCTTAAAATTGTTGGTGACTTTGATCCCTCCTTTCGCCACATACAGCTTAACTTTGCTGTATTTCCAATTGCGGCGCTTCCCATCAGGGTAAAGTAGTAGTTTCATTGATCTGTTCTCCTTATATTGTCTGCAAGAATTACCACCGTTCTTCTGGAAGATAAAGCTAACTTGCAAACAAAATAATTTATACACCCAAAATGGTCAATATATTTCAGGTATTTATAACTTGAAAAGCCACTTAAAAGAGACATATAGGCCACTGATTCTATCTCCGTCTATGCCGATTCACAGAAATGAAACAGACTGGACAATAACACCCGAGAGCATGATTAAAAATTACCGGCTAAGCCGGCGTACCAGCCGACTGAAAGTCAGCGTTCCGGAATCACAGGTAACTGATAACTATTTTAATCATAGTAAACGTCCATGACTGTGAAAAGCAATGTATAATTTACAATGTATGATGTATAATTTTAGTGAAGACAGACACCCAAAGGAATGATTAAAAATTGCCGGCTAAAGCCGACGTACCAGCCGACTGA
>PWNZ01000173.1 GCA_003564135.1 Candidatus Cloacimonadota bacterium | reverse complement strand
ACTTTCAAGGTTGGATAATACAACAAGTTGCTCTAAGGTTGCCGTATCACGGATATTGCCTTTCTCTTTGGGGTTTTCATCACGCCATTGTTTGGCGGTCTTACCAAATAGTGCCATATTGAGTACGTCGGCTTCGTTAGCGTATATGAAACTTATTTGTTTCCCGGTTAAACTCTCAGGGACAAGATTTTCTTTTATGGCATCGGTGTGAATGTGATAATTGACTTTTGCTAAGGTACGTTGAAAGCTCCATTCTAATTTCAACCGATCATTTTCTTCTTCTTTTAGCCTTTGATATTCTCTTATCAAATAAAGCTTGAATTCGGCACTTATCCACGATGCAAATTCAAAAGCAATATCTTTTTGAGCAAATGTACCTCCACCCCGTCCTTGTTTTGAAACAATGCCGATAGCATTCACGGTATTGATCTATTTTTTAGGAGATAAGGTAAAGCTATTGCTTCCGCATTCGTATAAAAAGGAGTCGAATTCGACCCCTTTAAAATTAGGGTTATTGACTTTTTCCCACAGACCAAGAAATTCAAGAGTACTTCTGTTTCTTAACCAATTTTTTACCACATCTTTTGGTTCATTGGGATTTTTATAAGCGGCTATACCAGTCAGAGATATGTACTCCTGCTCTTCTCCTCTATAGATACCGACTTCAATATTTTTTACTTTAATAGTGCTGACAATCTTACTCTTCATAATTTATCTATGCTCCATTTTGCTACTGCCTCTTTAAACTCCTTCATCCGTATCATTGATTATTAGCCGTCTGAATAAAATGCTTATCTGTATGCTCTTCACCCAAATAATTCCTCACATTATCCAGATGTTCTGCCGTCTCAATCTGCCACGGATCAGCCTCCGTTCCTTGTCCTCCGGCAAATTGAGCGTGCAATAATCCCAAACCACCTATCAACAAGAAACTTACCAATACAATCTTGAAAAAAATATTCTTTCTTAGTGTCATTTTTCTATCCTCCGTGTATCTAATTAATTTACAATCTTACCAGCCAAAGTATGCTGAAAGCAATCTGCATTTTACTGAAAATATTCAAACAATTATCACTTAAATCAGCTTTACCTTCTCTATCTATCCTTATCTGAATGATTATACTAAAAATTTTTCATCTATATACTGACTATATTTCATAGATTGCACATAGTGTCAACCCTTATTCATTTACCCTTGCTTTTTCACGACTAAAACCCGTCTATATGACTGTAATAGTGCGAGTTTGGACAATTTCAGTCATATATATAATGAGATAGTTTTACGGTGTTGAATGTATAATTTAATTGCTTATAACTCAAATTATTTGGGGAGATTTTTGCTCTTTATTTGTGTATATTTGTGGACTATCTTTACATTCTCCATCCCTTAAGCCTGTCTTTTATACTCTGCGAAATTTGCGGAAACAATTTGCGTTATTTGCGGGAAGTTAAGTCTTTTCTAATTCACTGCGGCTATGACTCAATAGAATCTCTATCGGTTCGCTGTACTCAGTCTCTTCAATAACAGCTACTGGATCACCCCATTCTTCAGCTTCGGGATCATCTGAAGAAAATACTTTTTAAGATTGAGCTTCTTCCACAGGCTGCCAACTAAGCCTAAAATGCATTTGAGCTTCAATGATAACTAATTCAATCGATACTACAGCTGGATCAAGATGTACGGGAGATTCTACATCCTGAAAATGAAGTGCCGGATAACCATTATTTACTTCTCGATTAGCATCATGCTGCCTAATCTCTTTAAGATTCCAGTTAACATTAGTATTCTCAGCATAAGGATAGGTCATCTCATCTGTGGCGCAACCCTCTCCACTCTCTGAGGTAACTATTTCTGAGGTTTGCATAACCCAATAGCTGTCACAAAATGACCGCAATTACTCATCAGTCTCTACAGTGTTTTGTTTTTTTAGCTTCTATACCCACTTTTCTCTTTCAATATATCCTTTATATCCCCGGGATTTCTCGCTACAGCAAAGCACCATCTACCAAAACCACCGTGTGCATTCACCCCTTGTATCCATTCTTGGGTATATAAATATTTCACCTTATCTTTATCGCTTTCTTCACCTTTAGTTTCTAAAACAAGCATTTCACCATTAACAAGCCTAATCAAAAAATCAGGCCGATACTTACTCACTATACCACGATAGATATATAGTATCTCAAAGCCGAGGTGATCGTTTTTGACCCAAGCAGATACATATTCGCTATTGTCTAAGACAAAAGCGTCTGCTGCTTCCCAACTGCTGTCATAGACACAAACATTGATATGGGATTTTTTAGTTCTCTCACAAGGTTTCCCTGTGTACCAAGTACGCATATCCCCTGTTGACTTTATCGGTTTATCGCTATCAAATATGGGCAGACATTTTTCTGTATTCTCCTGTTTGATAGCCCCCCAGATATGCTGCACTATCCTTGTCATATTAAGGGTAATTATCAGCCTTCTCGGCAATTCTTCGGTGTAAAACAAAGGAGGTGAAATGATTATTCTATCTGAGCGAATGAACTTTTCAACTATCCTTACTACCTGAGCTAACAATATCTCTCTGTTACCTGTCCAATTGCTCTTCATTTGAACAAAAACATCATGAGCCGTCTTAAAGATTATCTTTTGCGTTCGAAATTCTTTCGCAAGGTTTTCCAGATCAATCCTATCAATACGGGTTACATCAGGCTTACCTTCTATAATTGGAGCTAATTCAGCAATTTGAGATGTATGATAAGCATCAATTTCTAAAAAATCGGTCTTATCCCAATCCAATTTCAATACCGGTTGATATGTGTGTTCTATCCTCACGATATTGGGCCAGGAAATAGCAAATTCAACCTTGTCATTAGCAGGTTCCACTGCCGTTTTCGGAGTTGGAGGAGGTGGTGGTGTATCTTCTCCACCTTCGTGAGGTAGAAAGGTAAAAGGTACACCGAATATATTTACATATTCAGCATCAAACATGCCTGTTTCAGAGTTTATCTCATAAGAGGTTCTTCTCAAACCGCGACCAACCACTTGCTCACATAAAAGCTGACTGGTAAAGGCACGTAACCCCATAATATGAGTCACTGTCTTGGCATCCCACCCTTCAGAGAGCATCCCTACTGATATGACATTCCTGATTTTAGCTCCCGGCTCTCCTATTTTACCGACAGTATCAACGGTCTTTCTTAATTGCTCTGCTTGTTCTGCTTTGGTTTGTTTGCGTTCTTTTGGTGTTTTATCATTTTCTGTTTGTTCTGAATTATCACTAAAATCCGGTTGAGATATCGGCTCTTCTTTCTCTTCAGCCTCTTGCAGAACTTTTGAGTCTATGTGTAAAATATGTTCAGACACACAAAGCTCATCAATAAGGATCTTCTTGTTATCAAAAGCATATTTAACCCTTGCCGCTGTTTCTGTTCTATTGCATACGCTTATCATCACAGGCGGAGTTTGAAATCCTTGCTTAACCCATTGCTGCAATGCTTCTTTCCAATCATATCCTAAAAGATAGTAAGCATTAATAACTAAATCCGGTAATAGTTCTTCCGGTTTAGCTTTTCGGTTCAGGTCATCTTTCACTTCAGGGTCATTGTAGATATGATAAAGTCTCGATTTATAGCTTTTAGCATCGGGAACGGCGTCAGTTCTCACAACTACTCTCGGTGTTTTAACCAAACCCGATTCAATAGCATCATTAAGCCCGAAATCACTTACAATCCACCCAAATAAAGACTCTTCCCGGCTTTTTTTGCCGGAAGGAATAAACGGTGTGGCGGTAAAATCGTAACATTTCAATATCCCGCGGGTACGGTTAAGCCTGTCCAAGCCTCCAATCCATATAGTAGCCTCTACAGCACTATCTTTCATATCACGCTGCCTTAGATATTTCCCCTCAGCTTCCCAGTTTACTCTCCAGGCATGATGAGCCTCATCGTTTATTACCAGTAAATTACGGGCATTAGCCATCTCACCCAGAACTTCTCTGGTATAGGCTTCGTCACTTTTAACTCCTCTTTTGTCAACACTCCGTTTCTTCTTTATCTGTTCTTCACTGTCCCAAGAAAGACAGTGCCAATTACGAACCAGCACTTTCCCCTGTCTTAGTTTATCCATCATTGCTGAAGGAACGATGTTAAACGCTTCATAATAGTTCCCTATTCCCGCCGGTTCTAATACCGACAGCCTGTTTTTGACAGTTAATCCCGGTGCTATTACCAATATATTCTTAGCAAAACGGACATCTTGAGGGTAGGCGGTTTTATTTAGAATATTCCAGGCAATAAGCATTGCCATTACAATAGTTTTCCCCGAACCCGTTGCCATCTTACAGCATTGACGAATAAAATCTCCACCATCATTTGGGATATCAATTCCAACCCTTTCCGATGCCGGTGCTTCAGTTAGCCAAATAAGTGTTTCTATTGCCTCTAATTGACAGAAAAAGAAACGACGCTGTTCAAACTCTTCTTTATCCTTCCAATGCTCTAACAGTCTTTTAGTTATACTGCTTACCCCCGGATAGCCTGCTTCTTTCCATTTTTTAACACGAGGGCGTATCTGGTTCACTAAAGGGATTTCCACAAATATTCCCGGATCATCAAATGCTTTAGAATCACCTGATGCCACTACATATCCGGCTTGACGACGACCTTCCACCAAATCAAAGGTTCGACTTTCTCTCACATAACGCCAGTGATAAGCCGGCTCTTCGTAAGGAGAGTTGATGATAAGTTTGTCTATACTCTTTAATGATTTCGTCGTAATGATATTAAAACTCCCATTTTTCTTTGACAAAAAAGTTTTGCAGTTTCATACAAGGAATTTCGAAATGTTCACAGATGTTTGGTATTCCTGTTCCGTTCTCCTTGTAACTCTCTTCAGTCACAACAGTGCCTTCTTTAACTAACGCTTTAGCAATAACAAACGGGTCGGCAGTTCAAAAAAATCTTTGTTAGCTTTGGTAAGCATTGCGATTTTTCCACTTTCTTTGTCAAATCTTTCTTCCAACTCGCGGCTAACCTCTCTGACGGAAAAAATCTTACCTTCGCTTATCATTTCACTAAATTTTACCCAAAAAGATGGAAAAGTATTTGGATAATAAAAGTTAAGGATATTGGATAATGTGTTACTGTCAAAAACGTATATCAACCTTCACCTCATTCCATAACCTTGTATTCAAAGGTAGATACATTCATCACTTTTACCCCCCAGATATTCAGCAAGTGCTTCAACTGTTATCCTGTTCCGGTAATACTTGCTGAATGCCAAATTAATATACCTTTCCCCTAAATATGCCCTCTTATTATTGTAATAGTTACCGTCACCACCTGTTTTATCTCTGATCTCATCAGTCCATTTTGAACTCATCTCTTCATAGTAATCTCTATTTACCAATCCCAGTTCAAGATACCTACGTAATATTACCTCCCTGCTGACAGAATACCTCTCAGCTAATTCACTGAATACTTCTTCAGAAATTGAACCTCTATCGGGAGAAAAAGTCTCTGATGGAACTAAAAGCTCCCCGGCAAAACGATTGCAGAATATCTCAATCTCTTTATAATCACCGCCCAACCCTTCAACGATTTCTCTGCTTCTGAAATCTATTCCCCCTTTATGCAATAGAAGATGTGCCAATTCGTGGAAGAGAGTAAAAACCTGTCTTGAGAAGGGCATCGAGTTATTAATGTAAATCAATGGATATTTGCTGTGGTAAAGGCAAAATCCTGAATAACCATCGCTTTTGAAAGCATCTTTGAAAACGAATATCCCCCTCTCTTCTAAGGCGTCTCTCCATTTCTTGAAAGCTGTTTCGGTAGAGTTCCAACTGTACTGTTCATCAATAGAAACCTGCAAAACTTCCCTTATTTCCTTAGTAATCCTCTCCGGATTGAATGTGTTCAGAGCATCCCTACTCTGATTCTTTTTCAAATCAATGGGAAACAGGTCTATAAGATTGTTTTCAACCGGTTTCTCTTCTTCGTAAAGCTCCTCTAAAAAGAGTTGCAGCGTTTTTGCATCTCGATATTTTTTAATGATCTCGGAAGGAAGCTGTTTAAGAATCACCCCCGGTAAAGTACGAAACTCACTCTCAGGCGTTTCCTCTTCCGGTACGGAAGGAAAGAAAAAGAGAGCTACAGGTCGCTTATATACCTCATAAGCTAACTTTTCAAGCTGCGGATAGGTAGGTGAGCCAATCCCTGCTTCCCAATCCTCTAACACTTTGGCTGTTTTACCTATCTTTGCAGCAACTTCTTCACACGATAGCCCCAACGATGTCCTTGCCCATTTCAAGATTTCAGCATTTATCGGCAGTCGCTCTTTCATTATTCAAGCTCCATTACCCTCAAACTCTCGATACCTCTGTCATCAACAATCTTGACTGCAATACATCTGTTTTCTCCTGCTGAAAAGGGCAGCGACACCGTTCCTCTGTAAGCTTCAATCAACTCTTCATCTATCTCTGCTTTCAGATTCCGGGATAATTTTGCCCACCCCTCTTTTTCGCCTGCTTGCGGAAAAAAGACTTGTCTCGGATAGAGACTCCGTTTATCGTAATCAGTATCCAATAACCATACTGCTATCTGATGAGAATCACCTGATTCAATATTTCCGCTCTTTGTATTATAGTAATCAAAACCGTTCACCTTAACACGATATTTTCCCTTATCTTCTCCGGTTTTTATGTTCTCAACTTCAATATCCGGCTGCCCTATCAACCAGAAAGACTCATTGCTTGAGCGCTTTTTCTTCAAATCATCGGTAAGCAAATCAGCATTCATCTGCACCTTCAAAAGGGTTATGCCGGGCCAATTGGTTTCATCAATATCTTTAGCGGCATCAGGGTCAAATTGAAAAGCGGCAAATACTATCAGCTTAGGATTGGGAACTAATTTCAACGCCTCATTGATGGCATTATTTACTTGCGTTTTGACAAGAGGAGCGTGCTCAGGTCCAAAAGATACTACAATCCTCTGTGGAGACCAAGTTGCTCCGCCTTCTTTGACCTTATCACTACCTTCATCGTTAGGACGAGATTCACCGTCACAATGTAAATAACGGCACCCCGGCAGAGGCTCCAACCTCGCAAAACGTATATTCTGCCCCAGCTTTCCTCTTATCCCACAGCGCATCAATTCATCACGCCATTCATTCTGACGCAGCGT
>PWNZ01000119.1 GCA_003564135.1 Candidatus Cloacimonadota bacterium | reverse complement strand
TCTGTGTTCTGTGCTTGCTTCGTTCGCCCAGGTCGCCTCTCGCATCATCGCATTAACGCATCATCGCATTTAATCATTCTCCTGTGGGTCAAAAGTTTTGTCGTGGAGGTTTCATGTGTTTACTTTTTAATAAATCTCCCTTCATAAACCTCCCGGCCGTTCTGGTTTTGGAAGCGGTAAAGATAAACCCCCGGGGGCAGGTGACGCAGACTTACCCGCGGATGGGCATTTTCAATGGTTCGCTGTTTTACCGATTGTCCATGCATATTGTAAATGGTTAGTTCAAAATCACGGGGATGCTGCAATGCACCTAAATCAAAATAAATATGTTCTGTGGCGGGGTTAGGGTAAAGTATCACCGTTTCCTCTTCTCCTGTCCTATGTGGTAGAGATGAAGCCGAATCATGGTAAACAACCCCAGGTGCCATGCCCATGCTGTCGGTTTTTACCAGCCAGGAACTAAGCTGAGAGCCGTTATGAAACCAGCCGCCGGCCAAAAACCCCCCGTCATCGGTAACAACAAGATCGTTAAACGGCGCCTCAGAGTTTTGTTCCCGGTCATGATTGTAAAGCCTGCACCAAAGGCTGTCACCCTGGCTGTTAAACCTAAACAACACACCATGGCAATCATATACCTCCCCATTAACATATGCACCTATCGTTGGCCCTGCCAGCACAATATCATCATTATCCAATACGCGAAGCTCATAGTTATTATATAATGTGCCGTTTTTAAAACTCTTGAATACCCGGTACCGCTTGTTCCAGATAAGCTGTCCGCTATACAGGTCTATTTTGGAAATATCTACGCCAAAACGAACATCATAAGGATTGGACACCGGATGATTATAAGCATGAGGGGATACTGCAATCACATAATCATCTTTTACAGCAATCTCAGCAAAAGCAAAATGAGCGCCATAGTCAGTGGGCTTAACTTCCCATAAAACATTGCCCAGGCTATCGGTTTTTACCACATTATAGCCATAAAACCGATCCGTAAATACAAGATCGCCACTATCCGTTACGGCAATGGAATGCATTTTATTTTTATTCGTATAATATATTCTCCATTGCTCCTGACCGGCAGAATTGAGTTTTAATAACCCACTCCGGTTATTGGCATGAGATGGCTCACAATCTTTAAAATAATGCAATCCAATAATATATCCCCCATCGGGGGTTTGATCAAAAGCATAAGGTCTGAGCGTTGGCGGATCTTGACAAGTCGATGTATCCGTATATACAAACGTATTGCTCCATACCGTATCCAAATCGGGAGTCAGCTTTAAAACATAAACGTCCTGTTGCCCGTCATCCGTATGAACAAGCGAAGAAATTACCACAATATTTGTATCCCGGTCAACCAAAATGACCTGTCCCGGATAAGGCATATAGTTAATGTCCGGATCGGTTTGGTAATACTCATTCAATGGATTTCCGTGTTTGTCTATCTCTACAATCAACAAATCCCAATAGGTGGAGTCCGTTTGTCCGGTAATAAGCAAAATATAAGTGGTGTCCAATTTAGCTATACCGTTTATTTTTTCTACTGAATTGCTGGAATCTCCCAAGAAATTCGTTATTTTACGAAAGGTATTAGGGTTTTGGCTGTAACTGCTGAATGCTATTAGAAAGCCTATCAATATGGTAATGAATTTTTTCATAACTTGTTGTTTTTAAATTAAAAAAAAGTAAGTTCCCGGCTAAAATGCCGGGAACTTAAGCAAACAGATTAGTCCAAAAGGTTTAATTTTTCAGTAGCAATGCGCTTTCCATCACCCATAAGACTAACGGTATATATACCGGAAGAAAGCTTTGTTAAATCTACAATAACTTCATTGGTATATCCATACAAGTTTTGCTCAATCACCTTACTCCCGTCTGATCCGTGAATAACCACAGAAAGTTGTTTGTGCAGATTTTCCTCCACCGTATAGGCTACCGTTACAAAACTAAATGCCGGATTGGGATAAATACTAAACACTTTTTGGGATATTGCCGGTTTATCCTTTGTATTATCCTGTCCGGATTTTTCACCACCGGGGTCAGGAGCCAAAATGATCTCATCCCAGATAAATTCGTCCGGATCATTCGCCTTGAGCAGCGCAACAGCCATTTGGGAAATCCCTGGACGGTTAAGCCCGGCAATCGTATTTAACAAGGATACCTCATTACTATCCAACTGCCCAATGGAAGTACCCAACTCAGCTAAATCCTCCGCAATAGCATACAAGTCCAGATAGTTTTGATGATCATCATATTCCTGATCCGAAAGTTCGAACTGGTTCGGAATATCATCCAGACAATTTTGCATATCATCAAACATACCGTTTGTCAAATAAATATCGGCCAATTCATAGCGATCCGTTAATTCATCTTGCCTGGAGACAAAATTGATCAGACTATCCAATGCATAATCATTGACCGTATCCCGGCGGTAATTTCGCTTAATGCTTTCGCCGGTATTTCTTACCAGGTGATAATCCGCGGCTACATCAGCCCGGAGCAGGGTGAGTTGAGAAATGGAGCCTTCCTCGGCAAGAATTTGATCGATATAACTCTCCGGCATGGGCGGTTCGCGATCGTATAATGCATCCATTACTTCATCCGATTCAATAACATGCGGATTGGCGATCATTAAGAGTTTTACCATCAAATCAGTAAACGACAGGTTCTCAATAACAGATATTATCACATCCTCAGAAAGATATGGCGATTCGGCCATTAAGTCATTAAACTGCTCGTAAACTTCCCAGGGCGCCGTTGTCTCTACTTCTTCATCAAGATCGGCAATCCCGCCGTTCTCCCAGATATTCAGGATCAGCCGGGAGGAATTTAAAGCCACCTGTGCCCCCCAAGTTGTGTGTAAAAGTCATCCAAAGATAATTCCCCAACTATAAAGTCTTTCGAGAGGCAGGAGTGTGGATATTGAAGCTCAACATTTGTAATATTCGAGTACAAGTAGGGCTCTTCTTTTTCCGTAGCATGCTCATAACAATAATAGTTAAGGTGTTCCGCATCTTGATTGCTAAAGTCCAGATCAAAATCCTGCGGGTTATACCCGGTTCGTGGGGCAGTAAAAATATTCCCCGCCGGATAAGGTACCCAATCTGAAAGTGCATCATCCCATACAGATACCACTTGATGTTTTGCAATACCAATGCCCGGGATATTATTATAAAACTCTTTTCCTATGACGGACACGTCATATTTCCGGTTATCATGCTCATTACATATTAACCTAAGACCAATATCGGGGCTGGAAGACCCTGAATAAAGGCCTCTGTTATGTCCCTGTGCCTGGATACCCACCAATAAATCCTCAAAATTGTTTTTATAGATTTCATGATTGTACGCCCCGGCATTGTGAATTATAATCCCATAGCCATAATCATCAATTACCTGTGAATTCGATGATATATTGTTTTCTTCCACTTTAAACTCTACCCCACCCTCAAGGTATACTCCATAAGGGGAACCATATAATAAATTGAGATTTTTTGGTGGAATTTCTATTTTATTATGGCTAACTTCAGCCGATTTTGAATTATTAAGGTAAATGGAACGATAAACATCCAAAAACTCATTCTCCCGGATAGACATAATTCCATCTTGCATAGTGCTGTATGCTTTAACTCCATAATACAAATTCTGAAAAACATTCTTTGTCTTTGGATGCATAAGAGGGTTTTTATCAGCTATCCTAAAGGTTGCCCCGGAAGCGAAAACACCGGTTCCTTTTCTATGGAGTGAAAGGGAAGTATTTTCATTGATAAAAGTATTATCTTCTATCAAAACCCTGTTCACTCCATATAACTCAACATGCCTGATGCTTTTCATTTCATCAATAAAACTGTTGGTAGTCTTAAACGTAGAACTCTGAATCCTGGTTCTGTCCGCTAACGTTAGGGTCTTTCCATTGGGGTGTTGAAAAACATTTTCATACGCTTGCATTTTTATTCCTGTGGCATTATCAATAAATTGGCCCCCATCGGCAATTAATATCCCTCCACCTTTCTTTTGTCCCCCCTGCATTTCCTCATAAATATGCACACCACATTCGGCGTGCTGGATAGTAGCATTATTACTGATCGTTACCTTCCCTTGCTGCTGTGGGTTGGAATGTTGCGAGAGATAAGGGTTTCCTTTGATCTGTACGCCAGACCAATACTCCGGATCTTTTACAAAGTTATCGGTATAGGAATTCATTAAGTTTCCTTGATTATCATAGGTTTTAAGATCAATCATTTCAGAAAAACCCGGATGGGTCGTCAGCAATGTTGAACTGGAGGTTAAATCTAACCTCCCTCCGCCATAAACCCTTAACAACCCACCGTCAACAAACTGAACTTCTGAAAGAATATCAAGTGTGCTTCCGGAAGCCACCATGGTAAAATCGTTCATGATTGGATAACCACTATTTGCCTGCCAGGTTGTATTGTTGTCTATTATGATAGATTGTGGAATTGCAAAACGCTCAATGAGTCTGCCTTTTGCGTAGCCGTTATAATCCGCCCCCTGGATCACATCCACATACATCATATCATCCTCGATTTGAAATTTTGCATAATGAGGAACCGTAGAGGCATAAACAAGCTCATTATCCACAATTTTTTGATCATCAACACCATCTGTTGTTAATCCGCCATTGCCAAGAACCATAAAATGAATACCCGCATCTACCCAATGTGCATAATAGTTTTCGCTGCTCATTAGCACCAATTGAACGTTGTGGTTTATAGCCTTTTGACGGATTTCTTGGATGGCCGATGAATTTAATAGCTCACCGTTTAATGATTTCAAAGTTTTGTTAAACGACAATATCTTCCAATCATTATTCGTGTTTTGTAAAAAAACATCTGATGGCGTTATCCCTTCATAATTCGGGTCCGTATCTTCATATACAACCTCCGGAAAGTTAAGATGAACAGGACCGTAATCTACAGCAAAATGGTAGGAAAAATCCCCGTTTTGGTTAATATAAGGGGAAGTATAATCATAAGGAAAATAACTCCGGTAATTTTGTCCACGATAATCTGGCAATTCAAATACAACATTATTATTTATATCCAAAACATTTATTTCCCTTTGGTTTAAACTCATGGGAGAAAATACAGGAAGATTAGCTCTTAGCTCCTGAGCATTTATATTGTCACTGTTAAAATACTCTTCTACCCAATAAATCGTATTATCACCTGATACAAAGGGAGCTGTTTGAATTAAAAAAGTCTGAGCTGAAGGCGAAGTATATGCATCATTTAAAATGCTTTCATATACGTCATCGTGCTCTGACTGGGAAGCAGAGCTATTGTAGCTTGCTTTGCTTCCTGTAGCATAAAAAGTTGTTGTTGTAGCACTTTGCCCCGGGGCAGACAAAAAAGAGCCTGTATAGGTATCAATAACATTTTGCCCTTCTTCAATCGTGACTTTATAATAGTACTGTGTCTCTGCTTGCAAATCCGCAATCCTTAGGTTATATAAATGATCACTGCCATTGTCAGCCAAGGTTTCAGAATCTGTATAATTTCCCGGTGAAAGCCCCCACTCAACAGTGCTGGTCGTATTAGAAGGAGTGCCGCATGGAAGTTGCCACAACAAGTCAACCTTACTCCTGGATAAATCATCAGGATCAGTGGTCGAATTTACCAAATATGGCTCTATGGTATTTGAAACACATGCAGCATCCTCATATGACCAAACGCGCACCCAATCAATATACATACTGGTATTAAGAGTGCCGGAAAATGATTTACCTGTCCATGCATTTAGTATTAAATCAACCGGCTCATGAATTTGATGATTGGGAAGGGTACGGATGAGATTGCCATTAAAATAATATCTCAGTTCCTGCTCATCTTTATACACGCCATATACATTCCATTGGCTTAATACCCCGGAAGGGTATTGGTAAGTCTCTCTATTAGAGCTGTCACAATTTGGGTCATTATGTCCATAGCATAAATGCAAATTGGTTTCAAATTCATCTTCAAGCCAGGAAGAGTTTGAACCCCATAGTTCAACAATATCAATTTCCCCTTCATTGGGCTGAATAGGGCAACATTCGGAATGATAGGTCCAAAAACTACACCAGCTTCCGTCAATTATAGGAAACTTGATCCTGGCTTCAGCATAACCATTAGTAAAGTCATAACCATTATCGCACTTCGATGTAATTTGGCCCACGGTATAGTCATAATGGAAATTGGTATCACTGGTGTTGTTTTGTGTCACGCAATAATACGAGCCGTCAGGGCAGCGGTACTGCTCTGTTTTTATCTCAATCTCTAAATACCCCTGCGGGGTGATGGATACATTATCCTCCAGCTTAACAAAAGGGCTATCACCCCATTGATCATGATGGTGGCTTTTTTCCCATTTGTTTGGGTCAAAAGAAGAAAAATCATCCTGCCACTCCAATCTCCAGTTTGGAGCATTTTCACTGTTAAAACCGGGAAGTCCTTGTAAATCAGGAAGCGTAATGTTCTGAGCAAAAACAGTTAAATTGCTCGTTATGAACAAAAGGATTATCAAAGGTATCTTGCTTAATTTCATAGTATTAAATTTTTCGTTACTAATTTCTTGTGCCCCAAAATTTTTAATATTTTCAAATAAACAGTACAAATCAAGTTATCGGGGCATAGTTTCTGGTCAGTTTAATCAGATTACTAATGTAAATAGATATCATTTTGAACCTCATGTAAACTCATAACACCGCTCCTTCCCCTGATAAATTTTATGAATGATCTTATTGATAAATCGCACCAATAGCACTGAAAGCCTTGCGGCCGTAGAGAGAGAGAGAGAGAGAGAGAGAGAGAGAGAGAGACTTGTCCTAAAATTATGTGTCTGTGTAGAAAAGTGAGTATTGCTTTTTACATACTTATCATAAGCAGAGGGATGCCGTGCCGGCAGAGAAACCGTCTGCGGAAAGGGAAAGTAATGGTTTTCAGCGTATATGTTGTTCATAGCAATCATTCGTTTATTGAGCAATGGGACAAATTTAATACATTATTTTAATACGCTAACCAAAAATATCACCCAAAATCTAGAAAAATTTAACTTCTCCCAAAATGGGAAAGACGTCAGTTATTTATTATCTTACAGCACTTTAATATTTTGCACAACCCCTTTTCCGTTCTGGGGCTGAGCAGTCCGCTTATAATTAATTTATGCTGCCAATG
>PWNZ01000071.1 GCA_003564135.1 Candidatus Cloacimonadota bacterium | reverse complement strand
AGCATCAAATATCGACGAGTGAGGATTACCGATAATATCCGAAGAGACTAAAGGTAGTTCCGTGTATTCAATAATTCCTTTCTGCTTGCCTTCTGCTACTTGCTTCACCGCATTGTTGATATCATCAATTGTAACGGTTTTATCCATCACCACGGATAGATCGACTAATGATCCATTGGGGATCGGCACTCTAACAGCTATACCGTCAATCTTATTTTTCATTTCCGGTATTACTAAACCTGTAGCCTTTGCTGCGCCAGTTGTGGTAGGTATTATATTAATAGCTGCAGCTCTGGCACGCCGTAAATCCTTGTGTGGAAAGTCTAAAAGACTTTGATCATTAGTGTAAGAGTGAACTGTCGTCATGATCCCGGATACAATACCAAAATTATCATTAAGCACTTTTACAATCGGCGCCAGACAGTTAGTCGTACATGAAGCGTTTGAGATGATTCGATGATCTTTGGTTAGGACATCTTCGTTAACTCCCAGTACTACCGTAGCATCAACTTGGTCTTTAGCCGGAGCAGTTATGATTACTTTATTCGCTCCTGCTTTCAAGTGTTTACCCGCTTTTTCTTTGGTCGTGAAGATCCCTGTTGATTCGATCACATAATCAACTCCTAACTTGTTCCAAGGTAAGTTTTCCGGATCTTTTTCAGCGAAAACCCGGATTTTTTTGCCGCTAACTGTTATGGAGTTGTCCGTATAGGTAACATCATGTTGCAACTGTCCATGCACAGAGTCATATTTTAGTAGATGGGCTAATGTTTTAGGATTGGTCAGGTCATTGATGGCAGCTATTTCAACCATGTCTTGCTCCATAAGAGCTCTAAAAACTAATCGTCCGATTCTTCCGAAACCATTAATGGCTATTTTGTTCATTTATCACCTCTATTATTAATTTTTGGTTATTTTTCCCATGTGTAAAATAGTTACCAGTTAACAGTGTTTCCGAAACGCTGGATTTATCCGGCCGGAACGCTGATTTTAACCGGTAATTACTACACGTCCTCTTGATTGTCAATACCGTCGTCATGGCCGTTCCTATGTTTAAAATTGATTTACCAGTGGCTCCGTAACGCTGACTTTCAGTCGGCTTGCACACCGGCTTGAGCCGGCAATTTAATCATTCCCTCGGGTGTCATCATCTTAATTCTTGGTTCTTGGTTGAGGATGTCATGAGCGTTTACTATGTTTAAAATTGATTTTCAGCCACCGAGAACACCGAAAAAAGCACCGAGAAATAAAGAAGTTATAATCATAGGCTTAGGTGTCTTCATTATTCATTCTTCATTTTTCATTGACGAAGTCATGAGCGTTTACTATGTCGATAAATATTTACATCATAATCACAACTTATCGCAGAGACGATGTAAAAAGCTGCATCATGTTCTTATTATCTAGAAGAATAAACAGTTGAGTTTTTCAACCCGTCGTTTCAAACTATTGATTTTCCGGTACTGCCGGTAATATTTACTAACGACTCAAGTTGTTCTTGAACTGCATTTTCGGCTTTAATTGTCCATTTACGAGGATCGAAGCGACTTTTATCAGGTGTGTAATCTTCATTGTTAACACCTTCAGGACAAACAACGGCATCTTTTTCTTTTTCCCAATATGCTTGTACAGCCTGAGCAGTTAAGAGTTGATAATCGGTATCCTTATTAATCTTTACTACCCCATTGAGAACAGCGGTTTGCTGTTGTTCAGCGGTTAATCCCGAAGCACCGTGAAGAACGATACCGGTCTCAACGTTGTTAGCAATCAGCAAGTCATCGATTTCTTTGATCAGGTCGAGCCTTAAAACAACTTTTTCTCCTTTTGTTACACCGTGATTGGTACCGACCGAAGCTGCGAACAGATCGACACCGGTTTGTTTTACGAACTCTAATGCTTCTTCCGGAGAGGTGTAAAGCTCAGTTTCAGAAACTATTTCATCTTCGGTACCTTTGATGTATCCAATTTCGCCTTCTACAGTGACTGAATGCTTCTTGCAAAGTTTGACAACTTCTTTAGTGATACGAACATTTTCTTCGAATTCTTCTTTGGAGGCGTCTATCATTACAGATGAAACAAAGCCGTTTTCAACACAATCTTTAATAAACTCAAAATAGTTAGGAGTAGCATGGTCTATATGTAGTCCCACTCCGGATTTTTTGAACTGCTTAGCTAAAACTTTAACCATAGAGGAAATAAATTCTGCTCCTACAAGTAGGTCTTTAGAGTCACCGGCAGCATATTTGCAAGCACCGGAGCTAATCTGTAGCAAGCCGTCTGATTTTTTGTTGTCGTAGCCTTGCAGCAGTCCTCTGATGGTTCCATCAAACACGACATTAGAAGCTATGATGCCAAATCTTTCTTTTTTTGCTTTAAGGAACACCTTTTTTAGTTCTGTCCCATTGAAATACATATCCTACTCCTTGTTTGTTTTTGGGGTTAATTTAATGACATTAAATTAATCGTCAAAGATATCATACCCATGTCGTAAGGCTTTAATCATGAACTCAGCGGACTCGTGTAGGTCAGCATGGGGGTATGTTTCCAATAACTCTTCGAACAGGGTGACTGCTTTATCATCATCTTGCAGTTCTTCAGCGTACAGAAAAGCCTTCATGAAGTGAGCTTTATAGTCATCTTCGTTGTTGTTATATATCATTATTATGCGGTCATAATGTTCGATAGCTTCATGGTGACGGTTTCTTTTTAGAGCGTCTTCAGCTAGTTGGAACAACTCTTTAGCGGTTATACTGTGGGCTAATTTATCATAATTAAAATTAACGCGATATTTTTGCAGCAGGTCTTCCTGAAGTTCGGCGAATCTTTGCTCTCTTCTGGCGGCTGTCAGGCGGTTTTGAATATCAGCCTCCACTTCTTCTAAGGGTCTATAAGATTCAGGGTTCTGCTCAATGACTCTGACGAAAAAGTATTTTCCGTCTTCGTCTCTTCTTCGGCGGCTAAGTTCGCCCTGATCGGTATCCCACAGGGTTTTGAGGATTTCTTGATCTTCTCCGAGATTGGGGATAATTTGATCGGGACTTAAGCTTTTTATCATCCCATAATTATCGGAGTATAAAGACCGTGCAGCAACTTCATTGATCCTTTCTTGATCTTCTTCTCGCAGAGCTCTTCTAACTTCTCGGTGTGCCCTGCGTGCATCTCCTCTGCTATCAAATCTGAACAGTTGAGCGCTAATATTTTCTCTGATACGGTAGTTGTTCAAGTTTTGGTTGTAGAATTGTTCTATTTCTTCAGGTGATGCGGCGACTTCATCAATAACCATTTCTTGATACAAAGCTCTGAGCACCGCGATTTTTTTGACATGCTCGACATCAGGGTCCTGCATAAGCTCTTCTTGATAACCTCTTTCAACCACTTCATGCCCAAATAGCCTCTGTTCAAGTAGTCCTTGGATCATTCTTTTTAGATGTTCCGGGTTATCAAGTTGTGCTCTTTCTTGTGGAGATATCCTTTGGATGTGTTGGTGAACATCTTCTAAGGTTAGGCGAAACTCATTCATAGGTGAGTTTACTACAACTTCTTCTAATAATTCAGATCCCGGTCGGATTTGATTTATGCGGATATCGGCAAGTTTATTTTCTAACAGTTCGACTTCATATTTTTCTTTTAATTCTTGGTAAATATTTTGTCTCAGCTGATGCTCAACTCTAGGTTTAAGTCGAGCAATGATCTGCTCTCTTACTTCTTCTAAGGGCTTAAGTTCTCTTTCTTGTCTTTCGGTAACCTTAAAGAAATGATAACCTACATCTGTATGTAGCGGACCTTGCCACTCATTAAGAGGAGCCTCTTTTATTGCGTTGTCGAGCTGTTCATCGCGGCCAACACCGCGAATATAACCGTTACCTCGTATATCTCTAATCATTCCCTGATTTCTTTTAGAATGACTGTTAACGGAATACTTATTCATTAGATCATAAAAGTCCTCACCACTTTCGATGCCTTCTTTAACCTCTTGAGCTTCTTCGCTTTCGTGGGTCTTAAGATATCGAATAACAGTATTAGGTTGGGTAGAAAACCTGCCCGGGTTAGATTCATAGAATTCTATTACATCTGCTTCCGGTACTTCCACTTTTTCACTGATTTCTTTACGGATAAAGTGTCTTGAGTAAAAAGGTGTGATGGCTTCTAATATTTGTTGCTGTATTTCTGGGTTTTGATCAATACCTCTCTCGAGAGCTTCCAAGTAGAAGATTTCATTGACCACTAAGCTACGAAGGAAATCCTCTTGTCCTTCCAAGGAAGTGTATCGTGAACGATACATCACCGGGATTTTCTCGAATTCCAGATCGAAATCAGCTTTGGTGATTTTGCCGCCTTCAAATTCGGCAAATACTGCTTCTTCGGTAATAATTCTTTGTTCAGCGTGACTTAACGAAAGTAGTAATACCGTTAAAAGTAATAATACGAGTGACTTACTATTCATAATAGCGTTAATGCATTTTATAAACATACCTGCGTCTCCTTAAATACTATGTTTTATGTAATCAGGACTTATCGCCCTACTTTATTTCGTCGATCCATGTTTTATATACCACGAACTAAACCATATCTATAGGTCAAGGAAAATATCCTATACTCTTAGTTGTCTTATGAGCTTAAGCCTTATTGCTCTATTGGTTTGAAGCCGATTTTGCCGCCAATTTGTGTGTACTATTATTCAAGAATCGAGTCTAACATGTGTTGAGCTGAATCATGAAGATCAGATTCGGGATAATCATCGATAACCTTCCTGAATAGCGAGACCGCCTCTTGAGATTTCCCCATTTTCTGAGCTAAAATAAATGCCTTCATGAAGAGCGCCCGATAGTCATCTTCATCATTAGGATGATACTCGATTATTTGATCGTAATAGTGAAGAGCGTCTTGATATCTTCTTCTCATCTGGGCTTCTTCGGCTAAAGCGAAAAGCTCTTCGGCATCTATTGCAATAAATAATCTTTCAGGATATAATACCACGTTATACTTTTCCAGCAGATTATCTTTCACTTCCAGCCATCTTTCTCTTCTAAGCGAATTGGTTAAAGAATTAGTTATCCAGTTTTCCAGATGCGTAAAGGGGTACTCATGAGCCGGGAAATAATCTAAAGCGTCAATAAAAAACCAGAGATCCGAGTCGTTGCGATGAATATCGCTTACCTCTCCGATAGGTGTTTCCCAAAACACATCATACATAACCTTATCATCACCGAAGATAGGCACATCATGCCCTTTATATATGTAAGGTATGATCCCCTCGCGAATAGTAAACAGTGAACCGAGTATTAATTCCCGAACGGCTTCTTGCCGGATATTCTCATCATCCATTGCTAAAATGTTTTGATACTGTCTTCTTGATCTGTGTGCTTCTCTTTCGGTTTCATACAAGAAGAGTCTAACTGTTCTGTTTTCCCGGGTAGTAAATATGTCAATATTCTCTTGATAGTATTCCTTCACTTGCTCAGGTGAGGGATCAACTTGGTCTGTCACCATACTTCTGAAATAAGACTGTAATACAACATGACGCCGCAACTGCTGAACCTCCGGGTGCTGAAAAACCTGTTCATCATACCTACTCGATGTGGGGTCTCCAACTAAATATAACATCTCGGGATCATCCGTTTCAATCTCTTTATAGACATCTTGGCGAGCTTCGTAATCGTAAAGATTAACTTCTACGATATTGTTTACTAAGCGCTTCAGAGCTTCCGGTGTGGTTAACTTGATCCATTCATCACGAGAGAGGTATCTGACCAAGTCATAATGATTGAGGTTGGAAGTGAGGTCATCATTAACAATATAGGGCGATACGGTTTTGAAATGTTCAAACAAATCGCCAACTGTTATTTCCAGATCAGGGATGTCGCCTGTGATCACGGTTTCGTCCAAAACATCGCAATGATCAGTAAGAGCTAGTAAATTGACAGAATCCAATTTTTCATGATCAATCTGAACATTATATTGTTTTTTTAATTTGCGGGTATGCTCATCTTTGATTCTCTGTTCTGCTCGAAGAGTCTTAAGATAAGCAATATCGTCTCTTACTTCATCGAAAGCCCTGATACGTGGCTCTATTCTTTCAATCACTTTGAAGAAATGGTTACCGGTTTCCGTAGTAATAGGGCCTGTCCATTCACTTATTTCAGCTTTGTTAATAGCTTTATTCAATTCCTGATCGACTCCAATCCCGGGAATTAAGCCGGTTCCACTGATATTGCCGATTATTCCTCTATTTCTTTTTGAGAAATCGTTAATGGTATACCGTTCAATGATCTCTTCAAACTCTCGTGACCGCCTTAAAGCTCTTTGAACATTTCTGACAGACCTGTCGTCGGGTTGTAGATGCTTGATAACCGTGTTACCCCGCACTTGGAAACCGGATAGGTTGTCCTGGTAATATGATCTTAATTCATCTTCGGTATATTGAGCTCTTTCACTGATCTCCGAACGACGGTAAAGGCCGGCAAAGTAGGGTTTTAATTTGTGCTCGAAGTCGACAAAAGTCTCCGGGTCTCGGTCTAATCCTTTTTCAAGTGCTTCCTTATAAACTACACGATTAATTACGATTGCCTGCAAAAAATTGGCTCGGTTCGCTCTTAGGGCATAATTAGCTTTGAACATCTCGGGAAGTTTGTCGAACTCTTCATCAAAATCAGCCTTAGTAATTACACCACCATCGAATTCAGCTAACACTGTTTCAGGTGAAATTCTGTGACTCTCAGCGTAGAGTTGATATGGTGAAAGGCTGATTAGTAGTCCTATTAGAGAAATAACTGCTACTCGACTGATATTTATAGTCTCATCTGTCATTTTTCGATATACTCCTTCCGAATGAAACGTATTAAGTTTTTTCTGTAAAGTTACAACGCAGATTTCAACTTCTTATATCTATGAATCACAGAAGCTGAAAAACTGTCCTAATACTATTCAGCATGGTAATTAAACTAATCAATATTGGGCTAACTCCATTAGGAGCGATGACGTAGAGTTTGATATAAGCTTGAGCAGCGATAGGCCACTTGAAGGGGGTAAGCGTCATAAATATAGTGATCGGTTTATTTGCAACCTTTTGCAGACAAGCTCTGTTTCTATAACATTATTCGAGTTTCAAAATGAAGTATGTATTGCTTAGCATGTTCTGATGGCAGGAGATTAAAATATCTCAAGGCTACGTAGTTGCCCTCGGTGGAAGCTGATGTTGGAAGTATGAAGATAGGTTAACTTTGTGTTCATGTTGTTGTAAACATTAGTTACAAGGGGATAAAATCGTTGGAGCACTTTACTCATTAAGGAAACGCTCATGACTTTGGGAATGAATAATGAAGACACCCAAGGGGATGATTAAAATGCATTATTCAGGCTAATTTAACCAGTAAAGTCGTTGTTTTACTTCACCGGGGAATGCTCTGATCACTGGATAACCAGACGACGGTTACGGTATATTATAACGTTGGAATTGCCAACATTATTTGCATGATGTCGATGTTAGTAATCAATCGATGTAAGAATACTACTTTTTATGATGATTTTGATTATTGTTGCGATTAATTCTCATAGCAGTCAATAGTTGTTCATTGCCCATTGGCAAAGGGATAGAGAAGCATTTTTGGGTGACACCAAGGAGGGTTAAAACGGTTTTTTTTATTTTAGGCTTGACATATTACCCACGCATAAAAGAAATGTCATACACTATCGTTTGGTCAATCTAACTTTGGCCTTGTGAGCTGTATTAAGACAACCACAAGGGAAGGTCTGACAAGATGAGTGTCAAATGCAGAGTAGTTCTCAACTGGAACGATATTTGCATTGATGAAATAGCATGACAAATAAAAGTCATAAAAAAGAAAAACCAAAACTTAGGAGGAAGAATGTTACATTCTTTTAGAAACAACAACAAAGGTTTCACATTAGTTGAAATTCTGGTGGTGGTAATCATCGTCGCAATATTGGCTGCTATAGCAGTGCCAATTTATTTAAGGTATGTTGAAAGAGCAAGAGCCGCTGAGCCACAATCAGCACTTAGTTCAATCAGAACTGCTTATAGAATCTATAGGCAAACATACGGATCAACAGATGGTTACGACATGGAACAAGCTCTTCAAGATGCAAGATTAGGTAGAGCAACCATGAGAAACTGGACATTCGAAGTAGTTGGTAACCCCCCTACTCAGTATATTGCAACTTCAACTGCTGAATTTCCGGGTGGCGAAGGTCATCAAGTTATTTATGATGAAATAACAGCACAATATTCAGGCTATGGTGTTGATGTTTACACCATTGATGATGACGAAGATTTCTAAAAAGAGTCTATCATTTGGTTAGTTAATTGTGATGCATCATGCCTCACGATTAGTTATCTGTCTGAATTTTAAGCCTTTTATTGATCATGCCAGTAGTTATAGCGAGCAATAATATCTATGAATTTGATCATCAAGAAGGGGACAGATAAGATATTGGTAATTAATTATAAAATCATAGCGGGACGCGAGTCCCGTTAGAACACCGGAGGTTTTCTTGACAATTACAGAATTACTGCAGTTTACCGCTGACGCTGAAGCTTCTGACTTGCATGTTAGTACCGGATCGGTGCCGATGATTAGGGTCTTCACCAGAATGAAGAAGCTTAATCTTCCGGCTCTGTCGGCTAAAGAAGTCGAAGGATTAGTGTTTGACGTCTTAACTGAAGAACAAAGAGAAATACTGATTGAGACTCGAGAGATAGACTTTTCGACCAAGCTGACAAGCGAAATTCGTTTTCGTGTGAATGCTTTCTATCAAATCAATGGAATTGCAGCCTCTTTCCGATTAATTCCGAACATTATTAAAGGATTTGAAGAGCTCAACTTACCGAACATTTTAGGTAGGCTAGCTCTGAAAGAGAAGGGGTTGATCCTATTAACTGGTCCGACTGGAAGTGGCAAGACAACGACCCTTTCAGCGATGATTGATGTTATAAACGAAAAAAGATCTCGTCATATCATCACGATCGAAGACCCGGTAGAGTATGTTCACGCCAGTAAAAACTCACTGATTAATCAACGTGAAGTAGGTCATGACACCAAGTCATTTTCCGCTGCTTTGCGTTCAGCTCTTCGTCAAGACCCGGATGTCATATTGGTTGGTGAGATGAGAGACTTGGAAACAGTTTCGCTTGCATTGACAGCAGCGGAAACTGGTCACCTCGTTCTTTCGACTCTTCATACGAGTGGTGCTACCAAATCTATAGACCGTATTATCGACACCTATCCAAAAGAGCAACAGGCTCAGGTTAAATCGATGCTGTCGGAATCGTTAGAGGCTGTCGTTGCCCAGAAGATATTGCCTATGAAAGGTGGTCATGGCCTGGTACCAGCAGTCGAGATTATGATAGCAAATGCGGCTGTGAGAAACCTTATACGTGAAGGGAAAACATTCCAAATACCATCCATACTCCAAGCCGGAGCAAAAGAAGGTATGCAATCTCTTGATCAGTCACTATACAGCCTCGTAACAAACGGACTAATTGACAAAGATGTCGCTGAAGAATCAGCTACAAGTCCCCAAATGTTTAAGACGGGAACTGGATTATAACAAGAGGTTGTGGCGTTAAGGTGGCAAGGAAATGTCTCTCAACCACTATAGTATTAATCGTCAAAACCTTGAAAATAAACGGTCCTTTGCAATGTCCGGTGGTTATTTAACAGTACAAACAAAAACGTATGTTTGACGAGGTAATTATATGATTAGTAATCAGAAGTCAGTAATTAAGAATCATAACGGTCTCTCACTAATTGAGATTATAGTAGCTGCTGTTATTATTGTGGTCGCTGCTGTCGGTATATACATCGGAATAATGGTAGCCGAATCACAACTAAACCGCAATTATCACTACCGCGCTGCGACTCTTATAGCGTCAGGTGAATGTGATTGGCAGTACTATAACCGTGTATATTTCGACCGATTTGATGAATTCATATCCGGAAGACCAGTTGTTCTTGATTACTATGAAGGAACCGATCAAGAACCTTTAGTAGGTACAATGACTATGGACTTGACCGAGAATGTCGAAATCGTGTTCGGTAGAACTATGAGATACATGACTCTGTCAGTCGAAATAGTTTGGGATGAACCACTGGTTGGCGAAAGAGTTGTTGTAGTTAAAGAGGATGTTTATAGATGAGTAAAAGTAAAGATAATATGATCAGTAGCAACAGGATAATGGAAAGAGTAGAAACTTGTGACAAGAGAAGTTTGTTCGGCTCGACCGATGAGTCGGCCAAGAAATATACTTCCAATAATAAAGGTTTCACTCTTTTAGAAGTATTGTCAGCAATAATATTGTCAACGTTACTCATCGGTATGGCAGCGGTTGCCATATTCACTTTCTACACGAAGTTTAATGAATTGAGTTTATATTCCCGGTTGCAACAGGATGCCTTTCATGCTGTTGAGAATATGAAATATGGTTATCCGGTCGAACTCGGTCAGCAAGAATACTACTTTTATGGGATTGCTAATGCAAGGTCAGTTACTCTTCCTGAAACAGGAGGCGAACTTGGTACCTCGCACGCCATTAGAATTAATCCCGGTGTAGATGAAGATTTAGCTGCCGGTGGATATAATCCTTGGATTCAATACTATTTCGATAGATATGAAAGAAGGATTATGGTGAGAGGTCTTGTAGGTCCACGACCTCCGGGACGATCAATTGATACTCAATTGTTCCCACCCCGAGGAAGTGACCATCTTGAAGTTATGGATTTGTCATTTACTACTTTAACCGGTACAGAAACTATCCGCGTTATAGAGTTACGTATGACTGCAAGAGTAGTCATCTCAGATGATAGAGCTAGATACGTGACCTATAAGACAAAGATTGCATTGGGAAGGTAATATTGAGATCAATGATAACTATCAGTGATCAGAAAACAAGATAAGATGAGGAATTATGGCAAAAAAGAAGAAAACTATAAAGTTCAAAGAATCAGTTGGAATTGATATTGGCTTTCATTCGATTAAGTTAGTCCACCTGAAGAAGATTCATGATGGATATAAGCTTCTTAATTACGAAATAATGCCAACTGTCACACCCGGACAGGATTATACTCCTTCTGATTTGAGCAATAACCGTTATGCACCGGTTCTTGCAGAGATGCTTTCAACTCTGAAACTGAAGCCGAAAAAGATTAAGCATTTAGTTTCTTCTGTTGGCGGTGATCATCTTAGTATCAAACAAATTAAGACGATCTTTCTGCCCGACGAAGAACTGGAATCAGCTTTATTCTTCGAGGCAAAAAAGCATCTCCCCATTAGTGGAAGCGATATGGTGCTCGACTTTCAAGTACTTGATGTTGAAGAAAGGACTAATAATATGAATATAATATTAGTCGCTACAACAAAAGAGCAACTGAATAGTCACACTGAGATATTGGAATCTACGGGCTTATCACCGGGCTTAATTGATGCAGAGCCTTTAGCCTTGGCAAATAGCCTCTTATTTAACGCAATGGTTGAAGAAGGGGTTTATATCGTTCTAAATATCGGCGCTCACAAGACTAATATGATTATATATGGTCCTAAAGCGAAATTCTTTTCAAGGGATTTAGCCTGGGGCGGATATTTCTTCACAAAAGACATCATGACACGTAAGAAAATGAGCTTTGAAGATGCTGAAAAGTATAAGTTTGAGTATGGCATTACCGAAGCTCGCAAGAAGAAAGCTGAGAAAAGCGGTGGTGGATTAGCACTTGAAATATCTGATAAGCCAACCCAAGAACAAATTGCCTTAGAAGTTAAGAGATCTTTAAGGTATTATGTCAAGGAAGCAGGCAACAGCGATTTCAGAAAAGTCTTGTTGATGGGTGGTTCGGCTAAGTTAAAAGGACTAGACGAATACCTTAGTGAGCAGTTAAATATACCTACTGAAGTGTTTAACCCATTTGTTAGTTTGGAATTGCCAGAGAAGTTGAAAGACAAAAGAGATCCGCAATTAGCAATGGCAATCGGCTTGGCAATGAGATCGGAATAAAGGGGGAAACAATGAATCAGTTCCATTTTACTATTAATTTAAACAAATACGGCGAAAAAAGATATCAAGTACTTGCTGAGAAAAGAGTGTTCAAGAACTTGATTTTGACCTTTGTCATCCTTACGATCGTCTTGTACGGTGTTGTATTGTATTTCAATTCAGCATTAGAAGCCAAATTTGATAACCGTCAACAGTTATTGAATGATATCCGCGCAGAGATTGAATCGTATAGAGAAGTTGGTGAGTATCTTTCCAGTACAGATTTAGAAAGATTAGCCCGAACAAGTACAGACAGAATATTCTGGGCTAATAATCTAATTGCTTTGGCTGATCTGATTACGGAGAAGATCGCTATTACCCACTTTTCCTACCGGCAAGGTGTTTTAAGTCTTTTCGGAATAACTCAAGTTGATATTGAAGAAAAAGAGTTTGATTTGATATACGATTTTATTGACCTCCTCGAACAAGATCCTCAGATCAGCGCCGATTTTGACGATATCAGGTTTATCCGTGGTCAACGAGATCGAGAACAAGGTGTCGATATTATCAGGTTCCAAATTGATTGTATAGGAAGAGGAGTATCATCAAGAGACAGGAGAAGATCATGAAAGAAAAATACATAATACTTATCGGGTCTGTTCTTGTTATTGGAATAATATTCTTCCTGACATCAACTAACATGATCAATGACAGCCTTGACAGAATTCAACGGATTGATAGAGTTATACGAAGAGATCAGGAAAGACTTAACAGCGCGAAGGTTATGGATGAGCAGTTGAGTCAAGTATCTCGGGTTATAGATAATGTTCTAACTGAAGAAACAGTATTTTCCGCTGACGAGATCAACAGTTTTGTGAGACAATTTGCCGAGTTGGCAGATAGACACAAGATTGCTGTGTTCAACTCAATGCCTCGTGCCGCTCACTCTACAGGGAGCTTAGTGGAACATCAGTTTACGATGGAACTGATGTGTACCTATGTGCAACTGGGAAGATTCTTGACTGAGATTGAAGGAATGGATCATATAATAAAAGTCAATACTATTGATACCAATCCAATTAGGCGAGATGACGGCGGATTCGAGTTTGAAGGAGAAATTCAAACTCAGTATAGAGTCATAATAGAACTGTCAGCATTCAAAATAGTTAAGGAGGCATAATGGAAACTAGGCATTTCAAAGACTTAGCAATAGCCATTGTTGTCATTATCCTGATTGTGTTCTTGTTCAAAGCCGTCAGCATTGTGAGGACCGTCACAGATGTACCTGGTCAGTCAGTATATAAAGATTTAGCACTTGATCAAGAACTAATAGATCAAATTCAGTCAATAGAAGAATCTATAACCGATAGAAAAAGTTTTGTCTTCACCGTCACCAGAGATCCACTCGAACAAAACATTGTAGTTAGGACTCGAGTTGATTTGGAGCAAGAGTGGCGAAGACAGATCGAAGCTATGATGAGATTGGCTGCTACTTATATTGATGAACAAGGTAATAAACGAGCTGCAATAGCATATGAGGGTAAAACCGAGCTATATGGTCTAGGTGACTACATTAATAACAACAGGGTTGTTAATATTGAAAGTGGTCGGATAACGTTAGCACAAAATGGTGTTGAACAAGATCTCGAAGTTAAACCTATACCACCTAAACCTGTTCAAATTCAGGAAGAAAGAAGACAAGATCAATATATATGGTAAGGGAATAGCTTAATAAGGCTAAAGCCCTTCTTAAAGAACTAAAAAAAATATAAGGAGTATATATGTTCAATTTAAAACCCGCTGTTAAGGTTGGCCTAACCGATACGCTGTGCAAAACTAAGCAGCGAAAAGGGTCGGTGGTTAAGTCTAAACTGATATTATTGCTCACCTTGATAGGAGTAATTTTCAGCTTAAATGCATATGGACAAAGCACTGATCTTCTCGATAGAAGAATAACAATTGATGCAGTTGATGCCTCATTGTCGAATGTTCTCACAACGATGGCAAGATTGAGTGAAACTAATATAGTATTAGCGGTTGATACTGTAGTTGAGGAAGATGAAGATAAGCATATAACGATAAGCCTCAAGGAAATCCCTATTGAGCAAGCTTTATCTCTGGTTGTTAAAGCTGTTGGCCTTTCTTATAGACTAGTTGGCGATAATACGTTCCTCGTAGGTGATAGAAGAAGAATTGAAGAGGAAGTCGGTGAAAGAACTTATATAGTTACTCTTAACTATGTGGAAGCCGATAAAATTGTTAGTGCCTTGGAAATAATGAAAGGTGATGCCGTAGAGATCGAAGGACAAAACAAGATACTTATTAACGCAAATCCAACTACGTTTGCTGAAATAAGTCAAAGAATTAAAGAGATTGATGTACCTCGTAAGCAGATTGAAGTAAGAGCTAGGCTTATTGAAGTGTCAATATCCGAATCTAAAAAATTAGGCATAGACTGGACTAGATTGAACAGCCTGTCTACAATTTTAGCAGAAAACCCTGCAAATGCTGATGGTGTTGGATTACCCTATGACTATACTGATGTTACAGGTGCTTTACCACATGGTGCCGATAATCCTTTAGGCGAATTACCGGCTACTCAGTATTTCCAGAGAATGGATGATTGGGGAGATGTCGGAAGATTTAGCAGACAATTGACTGCCTTCGACATAACTATCAATTGGTTACTTGAAAATAGTGCTGCAAAGCTTCTGACCGATACCAGAATAACCGCTGTTAACGGAGAAAACGCAGAGATACACATTGGTGAAATTGTACCGTTCGTCGTGACTGACAGAGAATACCGAGTTCAAGTTGAACGTGAAGAAGTCGGTATCATGCTTAAAGTTAGCCCTTCTGTCAACAAGGATGGTCTGATCACCACCACTATTAATCCGGAAGTAAGTTCTGTCACTGAATTAGTAGCTGGTTTCGTTCCAAGGACTAAAGTTCGCAGAATGCATTCGACAGTTACCGTACCGGATGGAAGTAAGATCATACTCGGTGGTCTTTTAAGCACAAATATTATCAGTTCAACATCTAAAGTTCCGATCTTAGGTGACTTACCTTGGATTGGAAAATTCTTCCAGCATTATCAGGAAGAATTGAGTACAACCGATTTAATTATTGAAATCACACCAAGAATTGTAACTTTGGAAGAGCAGCAAGTTGATTATGATATTGACGAGAGACTTGATAGAAGGCTCATTCGAGAAATCAATGAAGAAGAGGAATATTAGACAAAAAGGAGTATCTCATGAGAACTAATAAATTTATGACGATGGCTTTTTTGGCCGTCGCCTTGATAACAGCAGCTTTCTTTGGCTGTGATAACAGGGTTTTCGAAGCCGATACATTCCAAATCGAGTGGATTAGTGGACCGGACAGTCTCTATTCCAATGTCGAAAGTGAAGTTAGAGTATTGGTAACCAATAGGAAAACCAATGTTCCCGCACCGAATGAGACAGTAACTTTTAAGTCTGGTCAGGGAGAGATACAGTCTGCAGCTACAACTAACGAGTTTGGTGTTGCATCTGCTAAGTTCTCTCACACAGCGAGTACTGAGACTGTTACCACCATTGTTGCTTCAATTCATAAGTCAGAAAGAGATATTGATGTCAGGCTATTGAAGCATCCTGGTAATTACGTTATCAGAAAGATGATGGCTAGCCCTGATGTGATTTTCAACGACCGCGGTAGAACACGTTCACGCATAAGTGCCTTAGTTGTTGATAGTGATGGAACAGGGGCAGTTGGAGAAACTGTGATTTTCCGATCATATTCAGAGACTAATCCCTCTAATACATTAGGTGCAGTGACATCAACCGCTGTTACTGATAGTACCGGTATTGCAAGAGCTACATTTACCGATAATGGTGATTTAGGTCCAGCTATAATCGAAGCAAGAATAGACCAATCAATGGAAACTATCCCCGTCGAGATTAGAGATAGATCATTGTTAGAACTTGATCTTACATTAAGAGCTACCCCAGGACGTATATACTCAGATAATAATATCTCAGTATCAACGATAACAGCTAGAGTTAGAGATAACAACGGATTCCCAGTCAGTGGAGAGACCGTAAGATTTAGAACTGACTTGGGTGTGATTGGTGCTAGCGTAGTTTCTGATGACAGAGGATTAGCCATTACCGAACTCGGAGATGGCGAAGAAGAGGGTGTAGCTACGGTTACAGCTCAAGTTGAAGATATTGAGAAGACTGTTACAGTTGATATAGATCCAATTCCGGAAGTAGCTGAAGTATTATTTGGCGATGTACCTCCGGTTGTAAGCTTGGAAGGTGTATTTAATATCACAGCTACAGCTATAGATTCTGCCGGACACGGTTTGGTGAAAGGAAGCACTATGGTTCTTGAAGTCACCAGAGGTGGATTCGAGATGGGCGAAGACGAAGGTACAGTTAGAACAATGTTTTTGGAAACTGATGATCAAGGAACAGTTTCAGCTCAATGTAATTCCGGAACAACAGCCGGTGATGTTGAGTTCAGAGCATATATAATTGGAACCGAGCCCAGAGCACATGCTCAGTCTTTCATTAGACCCGGAGATCCGGAAAGAATTACGATGTTAAGTATTGTTAGACTGGCACATGAAACATTTTGGAGAAGGTTACCCGGTGCTATTCCAGTCGACTTTATTGATAGAAACAACCGAGTAGAAGTGATTGCTATGGTTGTAGATGCATTCGACAACCCTGTACAGGATGGTATCCCTATAAGATTCACAACGGATTTAGGTTCGGTGCAACCATTAAGAGATACCCGAACATTTACGAGAAACATCAAGGATGAGGCTCTTGATGAAGTTGTAGAAAGAGAGTTTAAAGGAGCTGCATCAGCACAATTTACTATCGGTAACCATGCCGGGACCGCGACAATTCAAACATCAACAATTGATGAAGAGATTGTTGGATATACAACAATTAGAGTTGAATCTTATGATGTTCAGTCTATTGCCTTTGTCAGTGAAGAAGATGATGAGGAAAATGGTAATGATGATCATGAGTTGTTCTTGAATGTCAGAGGAACCGGTGGTCGTGAGTCAGCTAATTTAGTTGTACACTTGTTAGATTTCAGTGGTAACTTGATTTCTAACCCTGCTGACGGATCTAACCCCCCCATGGTTGAATTCAGAATAATTGTTAATCCGGGCGGTGCAACACTCAATAATATCGGTGAAACCGTTACGGTAAGATCTAACGATGGTGTTGCTCAGGCGACAGTCAATAGTGGTAATCAAGCCGGTACTGTTGTTGTCAGAGCATCATTGGTAGATGATTATGATATTAGAGCTACAAAATCTAATATAATCATCCGTTCCGGACCTCCACACTCGATACTTCCTTTCATGTCCGGTTTCGATGAAGGTACTGCCGTTCCCGGTGGTATGTGGAGAATACAAGCCGGTGCAGTTGTAAAAGATGTCTGGGGTAATGAGGTCATCCGTGGCACAACAGTCCATTTCGAACTTATTGGTGATTCTCCCGATGATGCTGAAATCATCGGTGCTGCCTATGTTGGCAATGAAAGTGATGAAGAAGAAGATGGCGATGATGGTGTCGCTTACACTCATCTATTTTATCATGGTAGAGACACAAATACACCAATAACAATCAGAGCAATCACCGGCGGTGAAGATCCCGGTACTCCCGGAGAAGGTAGAAGAATAGAAGGCGAAATTACTCGTAAACTGCCCCTGCAACAACCAAGTTTAGAGCTTGGTGTTGGTGTCGGTCAGGTCAGGTTCTTTGCCGGACATATCGAATATCATTATCAGGAAGTTCAAGCTTCATTGACAGACGGTCAAGGTAACGAGATTAAGAACCAGAAGATCACACTCACAACGACAGAAGGTGATATAGTTAGACACGGATTAGCTCAAGGTGATTATGAAGGAAGTTTACCTTCAATAACGGTTACTCATGAGGATCCGGGGTTCCCACCTATAAACAACCCTTACAATCCTCGAAATCCTGATCATGATCTTCCTCATGACTTACCGGATGAGACCAGACCTAACTACTTGCCAACTTATAGAGCACCTCATACATTAGCGCCTCGCAGAGGTGTCGGTTATTCAATTGCCAGAGTTACCAGAGAATTGTTGCCACCACCGATGGAAGAACCGTTTATTGCAACAGGTGTAGAATTGACAGGTAGAATCTTAGGTACTGATACGATATCACAGACATCGTTCATTATCATAAGATATAACCCAATGTTCTTCCCGAACCCGTTCTAAGTAAAAAAGTATAAATTATTAGGGCGGAAAGCATAAATTTCCGCCCTATCTATAAAATTTGAACAAATACTCAGTATTGTTCATTCACATAGAAAGTCAGTAAACTGATAACCATTAAGAGTATTATTAATAAGGAGTTAAGATGAGTTTTAATCCTCAGTTCGCTCGGATAGGAGAAGTGTTATTGCATATGGGTGTTGTGTCCGAGGATCAGTTAAAAGAAGCTCTTATCAAACAGAACAATTTTAACCTCAAATTAGGTGAGACCCTACTTAAGCTGGGTTATGTTGAAGAGAAAGACTTATTGGAAGCTCTACATCAACAATTAGAGATCGATATTTTAGATGAAGATTCGTTGATGGAGTTAGACCCTGAAGTCGTAAAACAGATACCCGAGGCTTTTGCCGTTTCTAATAAGGTTATTGCAGTAAAAGAAGAAGACAATGCTATAGTGGTTGCAATGACAGACCCAGAGAATATTGTTATACAAGATAACCTTAAGAAAATGCTTAGCAAACCGGTAAAACCTGTGTTAGTCTCTGAATCAACGTTAGCTGATACGCAGGAAAAATATTACAAAAGCATAAGGACCACATCTGAAGTTGAAGATGCTGTTGGAGATTTTGGTTTTGTAGCTGTTGACGAAGACGAACAAGAGATCAATATTGAGAAATCTGCCTCCGCAGATGCGCCTATTGTTAAGCTTATTAATTTAATAATTACCGAAGCTATAAAAGCAGGTGCTACTGATATTCATATTGAACCTCTGTATAAGAGTACACGTGTTAGATTCAGGATTGACGGAGCGTTAAGAGAGGTTATGAATCCCCCGATCAGCGTACACGCTGGGATTATCTCGCTGATAAAAGTTATGTCTAAGTTGAACATAGCTGAACGACGACTTCCTCAGGACGGTCACATATCTCTTAAAACGTCAGCTAAAGCTGTTGACGTTCGTGTTTCAATAGCTCCTACCGTGACTGGTGAGAAAGCTGTTTTGAGGCTGCTTGACAAAGGAGACTTTGGATTTAAACTCACTACATTAGGTTTTGATGCTGAAAACTTAGTAATATTCAAAAAATGGATCAGAAGACCGTATGGTATTATCATTGTATCCGGACCGACAGGTAGTGGTAAGTCAACAACTCTTCACGCCGCATTAAAAGAGATACAAGATATCGAAAACAATATTATTACAGTTGAGGATCCAGTTGAATATCGTTTAGAGGGCATAACCCAGATTGAGACAAAAGAGAAGATTGGTTTAACTTTTTCCTCAGCTTTGAGATCTGTTTTGAGGCAGGACCCTGATATCGTTCTTATTGGTGAGATCCGTGATGCTGAAACTGCTGATATCGCCGTTAAATTCTCTCTTACAGGGCACTTAGTTTTCACAACATTGCACGCTAACGATGCTCCGGCAACTGTTACTCGTATTGTCGATATTGGAATACCAGCATATCTGGTTGGTTCATCACTAAATCTCGTTATGGCCCAGCGTCTCGTGAGAAAAATTTGTAAACATTGTAAAGTTGATTACAAACCGACCGATTTAGAGCTTATGGATTGTGCTTTGAAGAAAGAAGATGTTGAACATATTAACTTCAAAATCGGTAGAGGTTGTGTTCACTGTGATAACACCGGATATGCTGGAAGAACCGGTATATTTGAGCTCTTAGAAGTACAGCAGAATATCAGAAAACACATCTTTGATAACCGGAATCAGGACATAATCCGCGAGGCAGCCTTGAAAAATGGTATGCAGACATTGCATGATAGTGCCATGAAGAAAATGATTGAAGGTGTAACATCAATCAAAGAAGTTATCAAGCTAACAATAGTAGATTAACCTACTTAAGTAGATAAAGAGGTAAATAATGGCAACATTTATGTATCTAATGAAGGATTCGAAGGGAGTAAAGGTCGAAGGAACCGTTAAGGCTAACTCTCTCGACGAAGCCGTTAATAAACTAACAAAAGAAGGTGGTACGATCATAACGGTGAAAAGTGCCGCCGAAGGCGCTTTCAAAGGGAAATTGTCGCTGTTTGAAAAGGTGATGCTGGTCATCTACAAATTACGAACAGGTATTTCTCTTAAGGCGTTAGTCTTCTTTACCCGTCAGTTAGCGACGATGTTCTCTGCAGGTCTTACCCTAGAGACAGCGATCAGTAACTTAGAGAAGGAAGAGAAGAATAAAAGACTTAAAAAGGTTCAGAGAAAGATATCTGAGGATATTAAAAAGGGGTTCAGTCTCTCAGAGGCAATGGAACAGCACCCCGGAATATTTAACAACCTATACATTGCGCTCGTTCAATCGGGAGAGGTATCCGGTACTTTACACACCGTATTGAACGATCTTTCCGATTACTTGGAAAAGATTGAAGATACAAGAAGGAAAGTTACATCAGCGATGGCTTATCCGGTATTTATCTTAGTATTCTTGATCTTGGTTGTATGGGGCTTGTTCTATTTTATTATCCCGATGTTTTCTGAAATATATGGAAGATTCGGAGCTGATCTGCCGGCGCCAACCATGGTAGCGATATATATCAGTAATTTGATCACAGAAAATGTTATTCTCTCGATATTGTTACTACTTGTTTTTGCCTTTATCATATTCTTGATATCATTGACTGATAAAGGTAGATACTTTTTCGATTCAGCATTCTTGAAAATACCAGTTATCGGGAATTTGCTTAAAAACTCTATTTGTAGTAAGTTCTCAAGAACATTTAGTATCTTGATGGCTGCCGGTGTACCAATTATGGATACCATGGAGCTAACAGAGAATATCGTGCAGAATGCTGTTTTCGAAGCTGCGATCCGAAAAGCTAGAGTCATGGTCAAAGAAGGTCACAGTGTGGTTGGAGCATATAGGAAGACCCATGTATTCCCATCAACATTGCTTCAGCTTATTGGAACCGGTGAGGAAACCGGTGATATGGACAAATTGCTTGGCAAAGCCGCCGAATTCTATGAAAAATTAGTCGACTCTGTAATCGAAAGATTGACTTCACTAATCGAGCCGATCCTGATTGTTCTTATGGCATCTATCGTTGGAACAATAATTGTGGTTGTATATCTACCGATATTCTACCTTGGTTTGGCAATTGGTGCAGGTCATCAATAAGAAAACACAACATAATTAATAAAAGAGCGGTATGTCGACATACCGCTCTTTTGCTATTTATAGCTTATGCATTCTGATGAGAGGTAAAATAAGGAAGCCATAGGGGAACGGGTTGTGGAGGTACTATTTATGTTATACATTTTACATAATGAAGCAGCATTAAAAATACGCCCTCTATACACAAACTTAATCAGGTAGGGAATGTGCATTTTTAACCCAAATAATCCACTAGATTTCCGGAACGCTGAATTAGCTGCGTTCCTCGCCGAGCTCCCTTTGGTCGTTTCATTCGGCTGATCAGCTGGAATATTAACCCGTGAAATATTTTCTTTCTTGACTAGCGGAATCTATTTTTCTATTTCACTGTTACTCTATTTCAACGGGTTATCCGGTATTTAGTAACTTTTCATTACCGAAAAGGTGACTTGAAATAATATGCCAACTGAAATCAAGGCTTAGCCGCGAACGCCGGCAACGCAGCGCTAAATGCAGCGTTCCGTTACACTTATAGAAAACAATGCCGTAGTGTAGTTACTGTAACTGCATTATCTGAGTTCAATATAGAATTTATGTTCTTGAAAAAATAAACTGAAAATGAAAAAAAGGGCGATTTTGTAACCTCAGACCTTATCCTATTGATAGTCAATGGGTTACGCGGTTACAAGATTTGTAACTTTTTGTAACCTTTGTAACCTGTTCCGGGCTGACCGAATCCAATGTTTATCCGCAAATGAGCGCAAAATGCGAACTGTAATGAAGTGAAGTTCGCAGGGAAGCGCAGCTAATTAGACGAACAATATCACAATGAAGCAGCAAAAAAATACGATTCCTATACCCGAACTTAATCTGGTTAGAAATGTGCATTATCAATATAGAATTTGTATTATAAGGAATAAAGACAACTTCATAATTAGAACCGTATATTAAAGATTGCCTCTAAGCATGCTGTAAATGGAGCTCTAAAAATGTTTTATTTTCTAGAAAAGAAGAAAGGATCGAAATTATTGCCGATAGAAATATATCCGGTTAGGTTAATGTCGTCACTGATTCCAAGGCCCATTCTGAAGGGAGCTAATAGTGTCCGGAAACCTAACACAACTCCGCCACCGAAAACTGTCTCATGATTTATGCGCCATCGGTCAATGTCAGATAAATTAGCGGCATTTAATGTTAGGTCGATAAATAGTTTGTTATTTAATTTTGTGCGTGTGGTAAGAGAAGCAATCTTGACTATGGGGTCAATCATCATTTGATCTTCTCTTAGGCCGATAAAGCTATCAATTCCACCGACATAAAAAGGGTCAAAGTAGATCATGTCTTTGCCGAAATACGACCCATATTCGAAGCTTAATCCAATGGAAAGAGCTTCAATAATGGAATTACGAGTTCCATTTTGATTGATAATTACAGGTATTAGTGTTTCCATTTTACTATGAAATTTATTATAAGATAATTCACTGAGATAGTTTTTGTTTGAGTGAGCTATCCTTAGAAATAAGCGGTTACCTTTCATGGGAAATATTAAGTCGTCTATAGTCTCATGATAGGCTTTGACACCAATTCCTGTACAGAAAGTATGAGCTGCAATATCTTCATGAGATATGTCACGGTATAGCTCCTTATAGAAAGTAAAAAGATAAGGTTAAACAACTATCGTGTTGCCTATAAAACCACCTAAACCCAATGTGGCTCCGGTTTCTAAGGCTTTACTGGTGGATGTTCTATTTCTTTGTTGATCGTAATAGTAGATTGTATGTTCATTGATATAATGGAATAATCGGAAGTAAGCACCCCACTCACGTCCATAGTTTTTAACATAATCGATCAGAAACTCTCGTTTACCTCCTAAATCCAAAGAAGCTAATAGCTGTGAGTTACGACCGAAATAATTCTTCATTTGCAACACCGTTCCCAGGGTGATGTCATTATGTTCATTGTAACGGATGTTAAACCCGATTCTATTTCTGTTTTTTTCTTGAACTTTTAAGGTGAGAGTATAGTGGTTGTTTTCATCTATATCAATGACGGGGTAAATTGTGGTAAATAAACCGGTTCGGTAAGCTGCCTCCACACCCTTCAAGATGTCATCTTTAGATAGTGGTCGGCTAACTGTGAGTTTTGTATACTCCCTGACCTTGGCAGCGCTAAGATGAGAATTCCCTATAACATCGATCTGATCGAAAGATAATCTATCATCTAGAATAGAGTTATCTTGGATAAAGGTATTATTTCGGTGATTATAATCGCTGCTTTGCAAGTGGATTAACTTGCTGCGAGCAGCTTCTTCTCCAAGTCTTATAATTGTCTTTGCTTTGTTAAAATCGGCAGATGAGATTTCATTAAGCTCAGGGATGATCAGGATGTCGGTTTGCATCGCCGCTTGCCTTTTTTGATCTAATGAGCTGATGTTAAGAGTTTGGTCGAAAACTGTAACCGGACTTGTCAGTTGATCAATCTTCCTTAAGTCTGAAGTTACTTTGACGCCAATAACGGTATGTGCACCCATCTGGGAGATAATCGGGCTGGGAAAGTTCATTTTGACACCACCATCAATCAATAGTCGGTCATTAACTGAGAACGGAGCCATTATAGAAGGGACAGTTAGTGAAGCCCTTATTGCTTCATGGAGATAGCCTGAGTCGTGAATAATCAACTCACCGGATAGCAGGTCAGTTGAGATAGCGGTAAAAGGAATGGGCAGCTTATTAAAGTCTAAATAATGACTATATTGATAAAAATCACTGAATAATACATTTGTTAATCTATGACCATTAATAAATCCCTTTGGTAAGACTGGCTTAAAATTATCATCTAAATTTAAAGATACATTATGGTAATCCTTCCATCTTTTTTCACCGATATAAAGATCATTACGCGCTATAGAATCATCTGCAATTTGTGCCCAATCGTAATTAATTATGAGGTCTTCTATTTGTTGAGCAGACCATCCTGTAGAATAAAGAGCTCCAATAAAAGCTCCTAGGCTTGTCCCTGATATGTAATCGATATTTATGCCATATTCATCGATGACTTTCAAGACTCCGATATGAGCCAATGCTCGTGCTCCTCCTCCACTTAAAGCTAATCCAATGCTTTTGTCTTGCGCAGTTTCAGCATGAGATAGAGAGAATAGTTTAAAAATAAGTAATATAAGAATTATTATCTGTTTCACAGCATTATCTTTAATCTTTGAAGTGTTATGGAGAGATTGATAGTTTAGCGCAGAATTTAGTCATCTATTTGTTCAATTACTGTGCCGTTATGAGATGTGTCGGTTCGATCGTATAATGATTCTAAAATAGGAGAATAAGAAACCACGATGCCGGCGAAAATGATACTCACCATACTCATCAGCTTGATCAGAATATTTAAGGACGGACCCGAGGTGTCCTTAAAAGGGTCACCTACAGTGTCGCCATTAACGGCCGCCTTATGAGCCGGCGAGTTTTTGCCGCCTAATTTGTCACCTTCTATATATTTTTTGGCATTATCCCATGCAGC